>NZ_JAGYGJ010000014.1:0-138689 GCF_019947405.1 Pseudomonas sp. GL-B-26
GCGGTGGGTCAGCCAACATTAAGTTTCGACTGAAACACCGCTTTCGCGAGCAAGCCCGCTCCCACATTTGGATCGTCGTCATCAAAGTCCGGGGAGTTGCCGGGCGCTGCGATACGCGCCCGGTCCCACGCCGTAAACCTGCTTGAATTGCCGACTCAGATGACTCTGGTCAGCAAACCCCAACTGCGTCGCCACTTCCAGCGGCAAACAACCGCTCTGTAACAGCGCCCGCGCCCGAGCGATGCGCTGCTGCATCAGCCAGGTGTGTGGCGGCATGCCCGTGGCGCGGCGGAACACCCGGGCGAAGTGGAAGGGCGAAAGATTGACTGCCGCTGCCAGTTCTTCCAGCGAAGGCGGCGTCGCCAATTGTGCTTGCAACAGATCCTTGGCCAGCGTCACCGCGCGATGTTCCTTGCCCGGCTTGCCGGCAATCGGCACGGCCGCGTGCCGTTGCAGCAGCGACAGCATCATTTCCCGCCAGACCGTTTGTTGTTGCAGGGCAGTGGACGGACTTTCCAGTAGACGATGCAGTTGGCAGAAACCCTTCACCAGATCCGGATCGCGATACAGCGTGGCGCCAAATGCTGGCAAGTCGTTGGTCGGCAGTTCCAGTTCATCGAGTAGCGAGAGAATCTGACCGCTGTCCGGATAGAACGCCCGATACAACCAACCCTCCTCCGTGCCTTTATGGCCGGTGTGCAGTTCGTCCGGATTGATCAGCACCAGCGTGCCGCTACCGGCCAGGTGTTCGGCACCGCGATAACGATAGCGTTGGGCGCCCGCCATGATCATGCCGATCACGTAACCGTCATGCACATGGGGCGCGAAACGGTGTTCGATGTAGCGCGCGGACAATAACTCGACGCCAGCCAACGGCGCTGTTTGCCAGAATCGGATCGACTCGCCCTGATCGACGTCCATGGCCTTACTGACGACCCACGGCGGTCAGCCACTGCGGGATGCGGCGTTCCAGGTAGTAACCCGGTTGCCGGAACGAACCCTCGACGAAGCCGACATGCCCACCCTTGGTCTGTAACTCGAATTGAGTGCAGGCGGACAATTCGTCGGCATGCGGCAGGCTATGAGGAAATATAAACGGGTCATCGGCCGCTTGAATGATCAGGGTTGGCGTACGAATTTCGCCAAGGAAATAGCGACTTGAGGCGCGGTCATAGTAATCCTTGGCATCGGCAAAACCGTTCAGCGGCGCGGTGACCCGGCCATCGAAATCCCAGAACGTGCGCATGTTCTCCAGTGAGCCCAGCGCGGCCAATGCCGCCAGTCCTTCCTCGCGCCCATCGTGCTGGAATTGTCGCTGCTTGTTCTTGATGTAGGCCACCATCTCCCGCATGAAATGTGCCTGATAGACCTTGGAGAAACCCTGGCCGATACGGTCGGCGCATTGATCGAGACGAAACGGCACCGACACTGCCACCGCACCGGCCACGCCACTGTCGTTGCCGGATTCGCCCAAGTGCTTGAGCAACACATTGCCGCCCATGGAATAGCCGACCGCATACAACGGCGCGAGTGGTCGTTGGGCCTTCAGGTGTTTGATGGTTTCGGCCAGGTCTTCACTGGCGCCGGAATGGTAGCTACGTGGAAGCAGATTCGGCTCGCCCGAACAGCCGCGCCAGTTCAGTGCGACGCTGGCCCAGCCTTGGGCACCCAGCGCTTTCTGCACTCCGGCCACGTAAGGCGAATTCGAAGAGCCGGTCAGGCCGTGCAACACCAGCACCAGTGGCGCATCGGCGCTGTGCGGGCCGTGCCAGTCGAGATCGAGAAAGTCGCCATCCTCAAGCCACAAGCGTTCGCGCTGACGTTCGATGTGCGTGGTTTTGCGCCACAGCGGTCCCCACAAGGTTTGCAAGTGCGGGTTGCCGAGGCCGAAGGCGGGAGTGAAGCGTTCTGGCGTCTGGGGCACGATGGTTCTCGATGCAGCGGTGCGAGCCTCGCTTGAGGCGCGCACCTTTTTCAGGCCGGTTGATTAACCGGCAATCTCTGCCATACGTTGCCACAACGCGTAATACACCCGCCCGGATTTCTGCTCCCGGTGCAGGCGCCAGTTGCCTGGTAAGCCAAGGCTCGATGGCGCATTCTCGCTTTCAGTGTAGATCCAAGCTTCGTCGGCCAGCCACTGACGCTCTTCAAGTAATGCGCAAACGCCCGGCAACAGGTTCTGGTTGAACGGCGGATCGAGGAACACCACGTCGTAAGCAGTCGCTGTCTGGGTTTCCAGGTAGCGCAGGGCATCGGCGGTCTGAATCTGGCCGGTGGTGCAGCGCAGCGTGCCCAGATGCTCCTTGATGCTGGCGACCGCGATGTTACTGGCGTCCAGTGCCTGACCCATTGCCGCCCCACGGGACAAGGCTTCAAGGAACAACGCGCCGCTGCCGGCGAACGGGTCCAGAACCTTGGCGCCAGCGACATAAGGCGCGAGCCAGTTGAACAGGGTTTCACGCACCCGGTCCGGGGTAGGGCGCAGGCCCGGTGCATCCGGGAAGCTCAGCTTTCGGCTGCCCCATTCACCGCCGATGATGCGCAGTTGGTTCACGCCGTTATGGACGTTGTGTACGGGTTTTTTAGGACGAGTGGCCATTAATGCTCCGGAACCCCGAGCGGTTGCTCGGCAGGTTTATCAGTGGGGGCCGGTAACGGCTTTTGCGGCACGGTCGGGCCAGCGCTGACGATGACCATTTTGTCCGTGCTCAAGTGTTTGTTCAGTGCGGTTTTGACCTGCTCGACCGTCAGGCTCTGGGACTCGCGCATAAAGTCATCCAGATAACTCAGCGGCAGGTTGTAGAAACCCATGGCGCCGAGTTGGCCGACGATATCGGCGTTGCTGGCGGTGGACAGCGGGAAGCTGCCAGCCAGTTCACGCTTGGCGTCGTCGAGTTCTTTCTGGGTCGGGCCGGTTTTAAGGTAGTCGGCGAGCACATCCTGTACCAGTTTCAGCGTGCCTTCGCTCATCTCGGCGCGGGTTTGCAGGTTGATCATGAACGGACCGCGAGCCTGCATTGGGGTAAAGCCCGAATAGACGCCGTACGTCAGGCCGCGCTTCTCGCGCACTTCGCTCATCAACCGGGTGCCGAAGCCACCGCCGCCAAGGATCTGGTTACCCATGGACAGTGCCGCGTAGTCCGGGTCGTCACGGTCGATGCCCAATTGCGCGAGCATCAGGTTGGTCTGCTTGGACGGAAACTCGATGTGACCGATGCTGGCTTTCGGTTCCACAGGTTGCGGGATTTTCGCCAGCTCCGGGCCTTTTGGCAGCGCGCTGGAGACTTGCGCAGCAATCGCCTCCGCCTCGGCACGAGACAGGTCGCCCACCAGCGCAATCACCACGTTGCCAGCCGCATAGGCCTTCTCATGGAACGCTTTCAGTTGAGCCAGTGTGATCGCTGGAACGGTTTTCGCCGTGCCGTCGCTGGAGTGCGCGTACGGGTGATCGCCGTACAGACGGTTCATCAGCTCCAGGCTCGCCAGTTTGCCCGGGTTCTGCTTCTGGTATTCGAAACCGGCGAGCATCTGGTTCTTGATGCGCGCAAAGGAATCGGCAGGGAAGGTCGGTTTGCCGACGACTTCAGAGAACAACTTCAGGGCCGGCTCGCGTTTGTCCGCGGCGCTGAGGCTGCGCAGGGAAGCCAGTGCCATGTCCTTAAATGCGCCGTTGCCGAAATCTGCGCCCAGGCCTTCGAAGCCCTGAGCGATGGCGCCGACATCTTTGCCGGCCACACCTTCGTTGAGCATGGCATTGGTCAGCACGGAGAGGCCGGGTGCGTCGCCGTCCTGGCTGCTGCCGGCGGCGAAGATCAGGCGCATGTCGAACATCGGCAGCTCCCGGGCTTCAACGAACAGCACCTTGGCGCCCTCGGCGGTTTTCCAGGTCTGCACGTCCAGGGTGCGGTGGCTTGGCGCCTTGCCGTCGAGTTCGGCCAGCGATTGCAGTTTCTGGCTGGCCTTGGCCTTGTCGAGGGCTTCGCTGGCCTTGGATTCGTCGGTCTTTGAGAAGTAGAACGCGGCAGACCCGATCAAGGCGACAGCGATCAGGCCCATCAGGACCAGGCGCGGTTTTTTACGCTCACTCATGAGTCGTCTCCTCCGGCAATACATGGGCGACGCTGAGACGTTCGCGGGTGAAATACAGCTTGGCGGCTTTCTGGATGTCTTGCGGGGTCACGCTTTCCAGGTCAGCGAGTTCGGTGTCCATCAGCTTCCACGACAGGCCGACGGTTTCCAATTGGCCAATGGCGGTGGCCTGGCTGGTGATCGAGTCACGCTCGAAAACCAGGCCGGCAATCACTTGAGCCCGCACTCGTTCCAGTTCTTCAGCGGACGGCGCGGTGGTTTTCAACTGTTCAAGCAGTTTCCACAGGCCAGCTTCAGCCTGGGCCATGGTTTTGTTTTTCTGAGTATTGGGCGTTGCCGACAAGGTGAACAGGCTGTCGCCACGGGTATAGGCGTCGTAACTCGACGAACCGCCGGAGACCAGCTCTTCGCCGCGCTCCAGTTGCGTCGGGATACGTCCGCTGTAGCCGCCGTCGAGCAGGGCGGAGATCAGACGCAAGGCGTTGACCAAGCGTTTGTCTTCTGCGGTGGCGATGCTTGGCACGTTGAAACCCAGCATCAGGCTCGGCAATTGGGTCTTCACATGCAGGGTGATCTGTCGTTCGCCGGGTTCGGCCAGTTCCAGCGGGATTTTCGCCGATGGCACATCACGTTTGGCGATCGGGCCGAAATAGCGCTGGGCCAGGGTTTTGACCTCGTCCGGAGTCACGTCGCCCACCACCACCAACGTGGCGTTGTTCGGCACGTACCAGGATTGGTACCAGTGGCGCAGCTCTTCGACTTTCATGCGGTCCAGGTCAGCCATCCAGCCGATGGTCGGCGTGTGGTAACCGCTGGCCGGGTAGGCCATGGCCTTGAAGCGTTCGTAAGCCTTGGACATCGGCTTGTCGTCGGTGCGCAGGCGACGTTCTTCTTTAATGACTTCGATCTCGCGGGCGAACTCGTCGGCCGGCAGACGCAGGCTGGCCATGCGGTCGGCTTCCAGCTCGAAGGCCACGCCCAGGCGGTCGCGAGCCAGCACCTGGTAATACGCCGTGAAGTCGTCGCTGGTGAACGCGTTCTCTTCGGCGCCGAGGTCGCGCAGGATCAGCGACGCTTCGCCAGGGCCGACTTTCTCGCTGCCCTTGAACATCATGTGTTCCAGAGCGTGGGACAAACCGGTCTGACCCGGGGTCTCGTAGCTTGAGCCGACCTTGTACCAGACTTGGGAAACCACCACCGGCGCACGATGGTCTTCGCGCACGACGACCTTCAGGCCGTTATCGAGGGTGAATTCGTGAGTGGGTTGTGGATCGGCAGCCAGGGCCGAGAGGGGCAGACAAACTGTGCTGAGCAGCAGGCCTGCAGCGCGGCGGGCTAGAGCATTCATTCGTTTTTAAACCTTTGGGGCTGCCCGCTTGGTCTTAGCGTCGGCGGGCGAGAGGGTGCTAGGATACTGATCCGTTTTACTGGCGGCCACGCCTATCAGGCCTTTGATCGGTCAGCAGGTTGTTTGGGTTTACGGCTGAAGCTTTGAGTTTGTCAGCTAAACTCTGCGTTTTCGCCGACGATGCCGTTCCAGTCCTTCGTATTAGTCGACCTTTGAGGTGCTGTTTGCACCTCGACAAAATGTTGCGCGTGAACAAGCTGGGTCAATCGCAGTCTGTTCTGCATCGAAAATTTATTTGCCGAGGCGCCTTTGGCGCGTCGCTACCGTGAGATAGCCGTCCTCCATGTTTGGTTCCAACGACGACAAGAAAGCCCCAGCTGCGGCTGGCGAGAAGAAAAGCCTGTTCGGATGGCTGCGCAAAAAGCCGCAGGAACCCGTCGTCGAACAGCCACAGCCACTTCCTGAGCCCACGCCTGCGCCGGTAATAGAAGAAGAGCCCGCGCCGATTGCCCTGCCGATCGCTGAGCCGGTGCTGCAAACGGCCATCGAGCCTGAGCCTGATGTTGTCGCCGAAGTCGTGACCCAGGTGCCGCTCACGCCCGTTGCCGAGCCATGGCTGACGTTGCCCGTGGCGGAAGAGCCGGTGGCATTGGTTGAAGATGATCTGGCGCCGCACGTTACACCGCCGATTCCAGCGCCGACTGCCTTTGCTCCTGAGCCCGTTCAAGCGCCAGTGGTTGAGCCGGTTGTTGCGCCAGTGGTGGTTGAGCCTGAGCCGGTTGTTCCGGAATCTGTGGTGCCCGCATTCGTTGCTCCGGTTGTTCAAGCGCCGGCACCGGTCGTCGCTCCTGTTGCCGCCGCACCTGTCGTTCCCGTCGAAGCGCCTGCCGGGCCCGTGCGTACAGAAGAAACCAAAGCCGGTTTCTTCGCCCGCCTGAAACAGGGTTTGTCCAAGACCAGCGCCAGCATCGGCGAAGGCATGGCCAGCCTGTTCCTGGGCAAGAAGATTATCGATGACGAGCTGCTCGAAGACATCGAAACCCGCCTGTTGACCGCCGACGTGGGCGTCGAGGCGACTTCGGTGATCATTCAGCGTCTGACCCAGAAGGTCGCTCGCAAAGAACTGGCCGATGCCGATGCGCTGTACAAATCCCTGCAAGCGGAACTGGCGGCGATGCTCAAACCCGTCGAGCAACCGCTGAAAATCACTTCGCAGAACAAGCCGTTCGTGATTCTGGTCGTCGGCGTCAACGGCGCCGGCAAGACCACCACCATCGGCAAATTGGCGAAGAAGCTGCAGCTCGAAGGCAAGAAAGTCATGCTCGCGGCCGGCGATACCTTCCGCGCCGCCGCCGTCGAGCAATTGCAGGTCTGGGGCGAGCGCAACAAGATCCCGGTCATCGCCCAGCACACCGGCGCTGACTCGGCTTCAGTTATCTTCGACGCCGTGCAAGCCGCCAAGGCCCGTGGCATTGACGTGCTGATCGCCGACACCGCCGGTCGTTTGCACACCAAAGACAACTTGATGGAAGAGCTGAAGAAGGTTCGTCGGGTGATTAGCAAGCTCGACGCCGACGCGCCTCACGAGGTGCTGTTGGTGCTCGATGCCGGCACTGGCCAGAACGCGATCAGCCAGGCCAAACAATTCAACCAGACCGTCGAACTGACCGGCCTGGCGCTGACCAAGCTCGATGGCACCGCCAAAGGCGGGGTGATTTTCGCCCTCGCCAAGCAGTTTGGCCTGCCGATTCGCTACATCGGCGTCGGTGAAGGCATCGATGATTTGCGTACTTTTGAAGCAGAACCCTTTGTCCAGGCATTGTTTGCCGAGCGGGAGCGTTCATGATTCGTTTCGAACAGGTCGGTAAGCGCTACCCGAATGGTCATGTCGGCTTGCATGAGCTGAGCTTTCGAGTCCGTCGGGGCGAGTTTTTGTTTGTGACCGGCCATTCTGGCGCCGGTAAAAGCACCTTGTTGCGCCTGCTGCTGGCAATGGAGCGTCCAACCACCGGCAAATTGCTGTTGGCCGGGCAAGACCTGAGCACCATCAGCAATGCGCAGATCCCGTACTTGCGGCGGCAGATCGGCGTGGTGTTCCAGAACCACCAATTACTGTTCGATCGCACGGTGTTCAACAATATCGCGCTGCCCTTGCAGATCCTTGGGCTGTCCAAGGCCGAGATCACCAAGCGCGTGGATTCGGCGCTGGAGCGCGTGGCGCTGTCGGACAAGACCGATTTGTACCCTGGCGATCTGTCCACTGGTCAGCAACAGCGCGTCGGCATCGCCCGCGCCATCGTTCACCGCCCGGCCTTGCTGCTGGCGGACGAACCGACCGGTAACCTCGACCCGCGTCTGGCGGCCGAAATCATGGGCGTGTTCGAAGACATCAATCGTCTGGGCACCAGCGTGCTGATCGCCAGCCACGATCTGGCACTGATCGCCCGCATGCGCCACCGCATGCTGACCCTGCAGCGCGGCCGATTGATCGGTGACGGGGAGGCCGGCGTATGAGTGCGACACGTAGCCCCAAGGTTTCCGAGCGCGTGGCCCCGAAGGCCGCCGATCAGCAACCGCAGAAGAAGAAACGCGACGATGATGACGGCCCGGATTTCGCCACACTGTTCCGTGCCTGGGTCGAGAGTCATCGCGCCAGCCTGCTCGATAGCTTGCGTCGTTTGGGCAAGCAGCCAATCGGTAGCTTCTTCACCTGCCTGGTGATGGCGGTTGCCCTGAGTTTGCCGATGGGCCTGTCACTTTTGCTAAGTAACGTCGAGCGTCTCGGCGGTTCCTGGCAGCGTGCGGCGCAGATTTCCCTGTACCTGCAAATCGAGGCCAGCCCCGCTGAAGGCGAGTCGTTGCGCGAGCAGATCAAAGGCATGCCTGGCGTAGCTGATGCTGAATATGTCGGCCGCGATCAGGCGCTGGAAGAGTTCCAGCAGCAGTCCGGTCTGGGTGAGGCGCTCAAGGAGCTGCCGGAAAACCCGCTGCCAGGCGTGGTTCTGGTCACCCCGAACGAAGTCGACAAGCCCGCGCTTGAAGCATTACGACAAAAACTTTCCGAGTTGCCGAAGGTACAACAGGCGCAACTTGATCTAGTCTGGGTCGAGCGTCTGGCAGCCATCCTCAAGCTGGGTGACCGTTTTGTCTTCGGTCTGACCGTGCTTCTGGTTTCTGCATTACTTTTGGTGATAGGCAATACCATTCGTCTTCATATTGAAAACCGCCGCACAGAGATAGAAGTGATTAAACTCGTCGGCGGCACTGACAGCTATGTGCGCAGGCCCTTTCTGTATATGGGTGCGCTTTATGGCTTCGGTGCGGGGATTCTTTCCTGGGGCGTATTGGCGTTCGGCCTTGATTGGCTGAACGACGCGGTGGTTGGGCTGGCCGGTTTGTACGGCAGTGATTTTGCGCTGGCCGGAGTGCCAGTTGCCGACGGTCTGTCGCTCTTGCTTGGCGCGGTGCTGTTGGGGTATATCGGTGCATGGATTGCAGTCGCACGCCACCTGCGGGAGCTTGCGCCAAAGTAATATCATTTTGCTCGTATTGACCTTTCAGCGTTTATGGGAACTTGTCTTTCGGTTTCCGGTCAATTTTCGCAGTGCTGAACTGCACGAGTTATGTAAGTCGGAGGTTTTTTCGTATGACCAATTCTTTGCAACCTGCATATGCTCTGGTCCCGGGTGCGAACCTGGAGGCCTATGTGCACACCGTGAACAGCATTCCATTGCTGACGCCGGAGCAGGAGCGTGAACTGGCCGAGAGTCTCTATTATGAGCAGGATTTGGGGGCGGCTCGGCAGATGGTGCTCGCCCACCTGCGTTTTGTCGTACATATCGCCCGTAGCTATTCCGGCTACGGTCTGGCTCAGGCTGACCTGATCCAGGAAGGCAACGTCGGCCTGATGAAGGCCGTGAAGCGCTTCAACCCGGAAATGGGTGTGCGCCTGGTGTCCTTTGCCGTGCACTGGATCAAGGCGGAAATTCACGAATTCATCCTGCGCAACTGGCGCATTGTGAAAGTCGCGACCACCAAGGCCCAGCGCAAGCTGTTCTTCAACCTGCGCAGCCAGAAGAAACGTCTGGCGTGGCTGAACAACGAGGAAGTCCACCGTGTGGCGGAAAGCCTCGGTGTAGAGCCTCGGGAAGTGCGTGAGATGGAAAGTCGCCTGACCGGCCATGACATGGCCTTCGATCCGGCCGCGGAAGCGGACGACGACAGTGCTTTCCAATCGCCAGCCAACTATCTGGAAGACCACCGGTACGACCCGGCCCGTCAACTGGAAGATGCCGACTGGAGCGACAACTCGAACCACAACCTGCACGAAGCGCTTGAAGTGCTGGACGACCGCAGCCGTGACATCCTCTACCAGCGCTGGCTGGCGGAAGAAAAAGCCACACTGCATGACCTGGCGCAGAAGTACAACGTGTCGGCCGAGCGTATTCGTCAGCTCGAGAAGAGCGCGATGAACAAGCTCAAGTTGTCGATCGCCGCCTAACCGCAGCTCAGGCATAAAAAAACGCCCCGATCATTGATCGGGGCGTTTTTGTTTGCGCATCAAAAGGTCACTGAGCCCAAGGTGCGCGGCGTGAATCATTGATCCCTACAAGGTAGCTATCGCCACCGAGCTGACTCATCTGTTGCCGAATCCATCCCGCTCGCCGTGCGACGTAGTTAGTTGGATGACTGGCGCTCCACACCCGCGGGTTAGGCAGCACCGCAGCCAGCAAGCTGGTCTGCTGGCGAGACAGCGAGCGAGCGCCGACGCCAAAGTGATGCCTGGCTGCTGCTTCAGCGCCAAACACACCGTCATCCCACTCAACGCTGTTGAGGTAGACCTCGAGAATTCGCTGCTTGGGCCAGAACACTTCGATCAGTCCGGTAAACCAGGCTTCCAGGCCTTTGCGCAACCAGCTGCGGCCGGACCACAGAAACAGATTCTTCGAGACCTGCTGGCTCAGGGTGCTGGCGCCGCGAATCGTTCCGCCGAGTTCGTTGTGGGCCAGTGCGGCCTGGATCGCGCCAAAGTCAAAGCCCCAATGCTCCGGGAATTTCTGATCTTCGCCGGCAATCACCGCGACCTTCAGGTCATCGGAAATTTCATCCCAGGGTTTCCAGGTGCGTTGCAGATCAATGGGCTCGCCGTCGAACCAGGATTCGACCTTGCGCTCGACCATCAACGCGGTTCCCGGTGGCGGTACCACGCGAAAGATCAGCACCAGCAATACGCTGCCACCCGCGAACCAGAGCAGGGCCTTCGTGAATCGTCGCAAAAATATACGCAGCATAGAGATGGCTTGGCCGAACCCGTTGAGCGGGCCATTATACAGACCCTGTGGATCGAGTCTGACTGGAGTTCTTCATGCTGCGTGGCTTTCTGATGCTGGCCGCTTTCTTCGGCTTCACCGGCGTTGCCCTTGGCGCGTTCGCTGCCCATGGCTTGAAAAGCCGCCTGACGCCCGAGTACCTGGCAATTTTCCACACCGGCGTGACCTATCAGTTGGTGCACACATTGGCATTGCTGGGCGTTGCGCTGCTGGCCACGCAAATTTCCGGGCGCCTGATCACCTGGGCGGGAGTATCGTTTGTCGTCGGCATCCTGCTGTTTTCCGGCAGTCTGTACCTGTTGACCATGACCGGCGTCAGCAAGCTTGGGATCATCACCCCCTTCGGCGGCCTGGCATTTCTGGTCGGCTGGTTCTGCCTGGGGCTTGCCGCCTGGCGGTTGAGCTGACCGGGTGGTCCATTTCATGACGAATGGCTTGGGTCGCCAAGACTGATCGGGCTAGAATGCCAGCCCCTAAAAATGATGGCGGCATTCGGTATGCGCATTCAGTTGAACGGCGAATCCCTTGAACTGCCCGACGGCGAAACCGTTGCGGCCCTGCTGACCCGTCTGGAACTGACCGGACGCCGGGTGGCGGTCGAACTCAATCTGGATATCGTCCCGCGCAGCCAGCATGCGGACACCACGCTGAATGACGGCGATTCCGTCGAAGTGGTACACGCCATCGGCGGCGGCTAGTCGCCCGGCCCGCAAGGGCACAGAATTCTGCAAGAACCTCACCCCTACAGAGGATTTCCCATGAGCATCGTTCGTAGCGACAAGCCCTTCGTCCTGGCCGGTCGTACTTACCAGTCGCGTTTGCTGGTAGGCACCGGCAAGTACCGCGACATGGAAGAAACCCGCCTGGCCATCGAAGCCTCGGGTGCCGAGATCGTCACCTTCGCCGTGCGCCGCACCAACCTCGGCCAGAACCCGGGCGAACCGAACCTGCTCGAAGTCCTGTCGCCGGATCGCTACACCTTCCTGCCTAACACCGCCGGTTGCTTCGACGCTACCGAGGCTGTGCGCACCTGCCGCCTGGCCCGTGAGCTGCTCGGTGGCCACAACCTGGTGAAGCTGGAAGTGCTGGCGGATCAGAAAACCCTGTTCCCCAACGTGATCGAAACCCTCAAGGCCGCTGAAGTGCTGGTCAAGGAAGGTTTCGACGTGATGGTCTACACCAGCGATGACCCGATCATCGCCCGTCAACTGGCGGAAATCGGCGTTATCGCGGTGATGCCGCTGGCCGGCCTGATCGGCACGGGCCTGGGGATCTGCAACCCGTACAACCTGCAGATCATCCTCGAAGAAGCCAAGATCCCGGTGCTGGTGGATGCCGGTGTCGGTACCGCCTCCGACGCCACCATCGCCATGGAACTGGGTTGCGAAGCGGTGCTGATGAACTCGGCCATCGCCCATGCCCAGCAGCCGATCATGATGGCTGAAGCCATGAAACACGCCATCGTTGCAGGTCGTTTGGCCTACCTCGCCGGCCGCATGCCGAAAAAACTCTATGCCAGCGCCTCCTCGCCGCTGGATGGTCTGATCAAGTAAGAGCCATTGATGACTGAATCAAACGAAACGCCTATCCAGCCGGAAGAAGGCGAAGAGCGCCAACACCGCCGCATCAAGAGTTTCGTGATGCGCGCCGGGCGCATGACCGAAGGCCAGCAAAAAGGTCTGGAGCAGGGCACGCCGCTGTTCGTGTTGCCTCTGGCCGATGCGCCGGTGGACTTCGATCAGGTGTTCGGTCGTTCGGCACCGCGCTCGCTGGAGATCGGTTTCGGCATGGGCCATTCGCTGCTGGAAATGGCCGCAGCCTCGCCGGAGCAGGATTTCATCGGCGTGGAAGTGCACCGTCCGGGTGTTGGCGCGCTGCTCAATGGCGTGCTCACTCAGGGCCTGACCAACCTGCGGGTCTACGATTGCGACGCGATTGAAGTGCTCAACCGTTGCGTGGCCGACAACAGTCTCGATCGCCTGATGCTGTTTTTCCCGGATCCGTGGCACAAGAGCCGTCACCACAAGCGTCGTATCGTTCAGGCGTCGTTCGCTGAGCTGGTGCGCAGCAAGTTGAAGGTCGGCGGTGTGCTGCACATGGCCACTGACTGGGAACCGTACGCCGAGTACATGCTGGAAGTGATGAACGTGGCGCCGGGTTATCGCAACCTGGCCGAAGATGGCAAATGCGTGCCGCGCCCGGCCGAGCGCCCGATCACCAAGTTCGAACGCCGCGGCGAACGTCTTGGGCATGGCGTGTGGGATCTGAAGTTCGAAAAGCAGTCCTAAGCCCTACGCAATACCAAATGTGGGAGCGGGCTTGCTCGCGAAAGCGGTGTATCAGACACATTTATGTTGACTGACACGACGCCTTCGCGAGCAAGCCCGCTCCCACATTTGTTTTTGGGTGTGTTCGAAATTTAGCGGCGGTCGGCGACTACGCCGATCAGTACCAGCACCACCAACAACACCGGCGCCAGGCTGTAGTTGTTGAACTGGCTCAGGCCTTTGATGATCCACGGCGTGGCATAGATCAGCGCGACGCCGCTGCCGATCATGCACAGCAGGGCCATCAGCGGGACGCGCAAGGCGCCAGCGATGCTGCCCAGGCGTTGGTCGACCCAGCCTTTGATATCGGCGCCAAACAACACCAGCAGGCAGCCCACCAGTGCCAGAGCGATTTCGGACAGGTTGCTACGGCTCCAGCGGGACGCGGTGGCGAGCAGGTCGAGTATCAAATCCATTCGTTTTCCCTTAAGGCTGAAATCAGCTCAGAAATGTCTGCAGCAAGTCATTGAGAAACAGTTGTCCGCGCTCGGTGGCCGCCAGACGTGACGGTTCGACCTGCAACAAGCCGCTTTGTTCGGCTTCGCGGCGGTGTTCGGCGAGGCTTTCCAGGGTCATCCCGGTGCGTTCCGGATACAGCCGCGATTCCACGCCCTCGGTCAGGCGTAGCGCGTTCATCAGGAACTCGAACGGCATCTCATCATTGGTCAGCGCTTTCTCGCCGGCCTTGAAGCTTTTGGCCGGGTTGAGGTAGTCCTTCGGCAGTCGGGTCTTCCAGGTGCGCACGATGCGCCCGTCCGGGTGGCTGAGTTTGCCGTGAGCCCCGGCACCGATGCCGATGAAGTCGCCGAAACTCCAGTAATTGAGGTTATGCCGCGCCGGACGGCCGGGCTGGGCATACGCCGAGACTTCGTATTGCGCGTAACCGTGCTCGGCCAACAGCGCCTGCCCGGCCTCCTGAATGTCCCACAGCGTGTCGTCTTCCGGCAGCGTCGGCGGCTGGTTCCAGAACACCGTGTTCGGCTCCAGGGTTAGCTGATACCAGGACAAGTGGGTCGGCTTCAGGGCGATGGCCTGGCGCAGGTCGCTCAGGGCGTCGTCCAGGGACTGATCGGGTAAACCGTGCATCAAGTCCAGATTGAAGTTGTCGAACCCGGCCTGACGGGCCATGCCGGCGGCACGTACCGCTTCGTCACCGTTGTGAATCCGCCCCAGGGCCTTGAGTTTCTCTTCCTGAAAGCTCTGGATGCCGATCGACAGGCGATTGATGCCCAGCGCCCGGTAGGCGACGAACTTCTCTTGCTCGAACGTTCCCGGATTGGCCTCCAGAGTGATTTCGATGTCGCTGGCGAACGGAATGCGTTGCTCGACGCCTTTGAGCAAACGGCCCAGGGCTTCAGCGCTGAACAGGCTCGGCGTGCCGCCACCAAAGAAGATCGAACTCAGCTCACGGCCGTAAACCGCATGCAGGTCCTGATCGAGGTCGGCCAGCAGCGCGTCCACATATTCTTCTTCCGGCAGCACCGGGCTGGCGGTGTGGGAATTGAAGTCGCAATAAGGGCATTTGCGCACACACCACGGGATGTGGATGTACAACGCCAAGGGCGGCAGTACCGGCAGGGCGGCCCGAGGCGATTGGGCATCGCCGCCGAAGATCAGCGGCGATGCGGATGAGTCATGGATCATTTCAGGCCCAGACGCTGGCGCAGCAGATCCATTGCACGGGCGCGGTGGCTGATGAGGTTCTTGTCGCTCGGGCTCAACTCGGCGCTGGAGCAATCGCGCTCCGGCACCCAGAACAGCGGATCGTAACCGAAACCGTGTTCGCCGCTGGCTTCCGGCAGGATGCGCCCGTGCCACAGGCCTTCGCAGATAATCGGCAACGGATCGTCGGCATGACGCACCAGCGCCAGCACACAGACGAACTGCGCGCCGCGTTCGGCTTCCGGCACGTCCTTCAATACGTCGAGCAGTTTGGCGTTGTTCGCCGCATCGCCCTGACCGTCGGCATAACGAGCCGAGTAGATACCCGGCGCACCGCCGAGGAAATCGACGGCCAACCCCGAATCGTCGGCCAGCGCCGGCAGGCCGGAGATGCGCGCGGCATTGCGGGCCTTGAGGATGGCGTTTTCGACGAATGACAGGCCGGTTTCTTCAGGTTCGACGCTGCTGAACTCGCCGATCGAGCGCAGTTGCACCGATTCGCCGAGCATGGCCTGAAGTTCCTTGAGTTTGCCGGCGTTGTGGCTGGCCAGTACGAGTTGCGTGAAGTTGATCATTCGCCGGGGAAGAGCTCTTGGTTGAAATTGATGGTGTTGATTTTATCGCCGTTCTGCACCTTGATGTCGAAGGTGCGGACTTCCTGTTGATCGACCGGGAACTGGGCGATGTAGTAGATCGCGCCTTGTTCAGTGATCTGTTTGAACTTCAACGGCACGGTCTGGCTGGTCAGGTCTTTCACCGATCCGCTGACTTCAGCGGTCAGTGGTTTGCCATCCTTGAGCACGGAGACGTTTATCACACCCTGGTTCTTGCTCCGCGTCAGCCCGGCCGCTTTGGCAATGTCGGGTGTCAGGAAGGTGGAGTTGAAGGTGTTGTAGTGCACCGTCACGTCGCCAAAGGTTTCCTTGCGCTCGCCTTTGATGACGTCGGCGGCCATGGCGGTGACGCTCAGGCAGGCAGTGAGTAAAAACAGCGCTAGACGACCCATGTTCGTTCTCCTTGGAATGTCGTGGTTCAGACAGCGACCTTGTGATCCTGCAGCCCGGGGCTGCTGACACGGTAAATACCGATCTCACCTAACAGATTAGGCCATAGCTTACTGGCCCACCCGTGCCGATGCTGTTGATCCACGGCAAGCCGATCAATGACCCTGGCTTCACGTTCGCGACACAACGCTTCAAAGTCTTCGAAGGTGCAAAAGTGGATGTTCGGCGTGTTGTACCAGGTGTACGGCAGAAAATCGGACACCGGCATCCGGCCCTTGCTCGCCAGGTACCAGCGGCAGCGCCAGTGACCGAAGTTGGGGAAGGTGATGATGCACTGGCGACCGACGCGCAGCATTTCGTCGAGGATTCTGTCCGGGTAATGCACGGCTTGCAGCGCCTGGGTCATGACCACGACGTCGAAGCTGTTGCTGGCAAAGTTGCCCAGGCCCTTGTCCAGGTCCTGCTCAATCACGTTGATGCCCTTGGCCACGCACTCGGCGATGTTCTCCGGGTCGTTTTCCAGGCCATAGCCGGTGACTTGCTTGTTATCGCGCAGCCAGGTCAGCAATTCGCCATCGCCACAACCGAGGTCGAGCACGCGGCTGCCGGCGGGGATCCATTCCTGGATGATTTCCAGATCAGCTCTCATGGCTTTCTCACAACGTAATGCGGTTCATGTAATTGCTGAATGCCTGCAAGTAGCGCGGGATCGGAATCAGGAAGGCGTCGTGGCCTTGCGGAGCGTCGATCTCGAGGTAGCAGACGTCTTTCTTGGCCGCCATCAGCGCGTCCACCAGTTCCCGCGAGCGGGCAGGGGAGAAGCGCCAGTCGGTGGTGAAGGACATCACGCAGAACTTGGCCTGGGCGTTGGCGAAGGTTTTCGCCAGGTCATCGTCGAAGTTCGCCGCCGGATCGAAGTAGTCCAGCGCCTTGGTCATCAGCAGGTACGTGTTGGCGTCGAAGCGCCCGGAGAACTCTTCGCCCTGATAACGCAGGTAGCTTTCGACCTGGAACTCGACGCTGTGGAAGTCGTAGTTGAGCTTCTCGCTCTTCAGGCCCCGGCCGAATTTCTCGCCCATGGAGTCGTCGGACAGGTACGTGATGTGCCCGACCATTCGCGCCAGCATCAAGCCGCGCTTGGGGATCACGCCCGCTTCCTGGAACGAACCGCCGTGGAACTCGGGGTCGGTCAGGATCGCCTGGCGCGCCACTTCGTTGAAGGCGATGTTCTGCGCCGACAGCTTGGGGGCCGAGGCGATGGCCAGGCAGTGGCGAATGCGATCGGGGTAAGTGATGCTCCACTGCATGGCCTGCATGCCGCCGAGGCTGCCGCCAATCACGGCGGCCCATTGGCCGATGCCAAGCAGGTCTGCCAGGCGCGCCTGGCTGTGAACCCAGTCTTCCACGGTCAACACCGGGAAGTCGGCGCCAAACGGCTTGCCGGTTTCCGGATTGATGCTGCTCGGGCCGGTGGAGCCGTTGCAGCCGCCGAGGTTGTTCAGGCTGACCACGAAGAATTTGCTGGTGTCGATTGGCTTGCCAGGCCCGATGCAGCTGTCCCACCAACCGGGTTTACGGTCGTCGGGGCTGTGGAAGCCGGCAGCGTGATGGTGACCCGACAAGGCGTGGCAGATCAGCACGGCGTTGCTCGCCGCGGCGTTCAGCGTGCCGTAGGTTTCATAGATCAGGTCATAAGCTGGGAGCGAACGGCCGCAGGCCAAGGCCAGGGGTTCACTGAAGTGCGCCACTTGCGGCGTCACCAGACCAACAGAATCGGGGGGAAAGGCAGCTGGCATCGACCCTGCTCTCGTTGAAATGAGGCGTAAGTCTAAAGACCGGTGGGGTTAGCGGCAAGCAAAGGCCGGGGTGTTTGGGAAATGGGTGCTCGGCATTGGATCGCCCCCTCACCCTAACCCTCTCCCCAGAGGGTAGAGGGGACTGACCGAGGTGTTTGGCCAAGCTACATCGACCTGAAATATTGAGTCGAACTCAGGTTCTGAAAAGTCCCCGATCTGCTCCCTTTCCCCTCTCCCCTATGGGGAGAGGGCTGGGGTGAGGGGTGGCTTAATGAAGCGACACACAATCAAAGCGAGCGCGGCACCAAACCCGGCAACTCCGGCAGCTTCTTCGGCGAACAAATCCGCACCCGCTTCTGCCGGTTCAACTCGCCGCTAATCAAGCTCACCTGACTCTTGGACACCCCGAACGCCTTGGCCAGAAACGCCATCAAATACGCATTGGCCTTGCCTTCAACCGGCGGTGCCGTCAGGCGGATCTTCAATCGATCCCCATGCAGCCCGCAGAAATCATCGCTGCGGGCCGCCGGTTGCAAGTGACACTCCAGAATCAGGTCATCACCGTCCCAGCGAAAGTAGCTCACCGGGTCAGATCAGCAAACGGAGGATTTCCGGCATCATCGTCATGGCGGCGAGGTTGTTGATCACCAGCATGTCGATCAGCTTGAGCGCCATGAACGCCAGGATCGGCGAGATATCCAGGCCGCCAAGGTTTGGCAGGATCTTGCGGAACGGCGCCAGGGCTGGTTCGCAGATCTGGTTCACCAGCTCGGCGCCAGGGTTATGGCTGCCCGGTGCGACCCAGGACAGGATCACGCTGATGATCAGGGCAAAGAAGAAAATCTTCAGGAACAGCGCGGTCACGCCGATCAGCGACCAGATCAGCAATTGCAGCGGGTTACCGATGGTGCCGTAAGTCAGCAGCAGGGTCAGGGCCATCAGCGCCAGTTGCACGAGGATCGCCAGCACCAGCGAGGACATGTCCAGGCCGAACATGCTCGGGATGATCCGGCGCAATGGCTTGAGCAGCGGCTGAGTGGCCTTCACGGCGAACTGGCAGAGCGGGTTGTAGAAGTTTGCGCGTACCAGTTGCAGCACGAAGCGCAGCAGCACGATCAGCAGGTACAGGCTGCCGAGGGTTTGCAGCACGTAGACCGCTGCAGTGTTCAATCCAATCATGTAAGGCTCCTTATTGACCCAATTGTTCGGCCATCTCGGCCGAGCGATGCGCCGCGGCGCCAAGTGCTTTTTCTACCAGGGCTTCGAAGCCGCCGGCCTGGAACGACTTGATCGCCGCTTCCGTCGTGCCCGCAGGCGAGGTCACGCGGCGACGCAGTTCCGCAGCGTCGACGTCACTGGCCACGGCCATGTGAGCAGCGCCCAAAGCGGTTTGCAGGGTCAGTTGTGCGGCGATGTCTGCTGGCAGACCGAGCTTCACACCTGCGGCGGTCATGGCTTCGATCAGCAGGAAGAAGTACGCAGGGCCCGAGCCGGAGACGGCGGTGACCGCGTCCAGTTGTTGCTCTTCATCCAGCCACAGTGCGATGCCGACGGCGGACAGCAGTTCTTGCGCCTGTTTACGTTGCTCGTTGTTCACTTCAGCCGTGGCGAACAAGCCGCTTACGCCCTGACGCAGCAGCGCCGGGGTGTTGGGCATGCAACGCACGATCGGTTGGGCGCCGAGCCAGTTGTTCATGCTGGCGCAGGTGATGCCGGCCGCAATCGAGACCACCAGTTGATTCGGCTTGAGGCTTGGGCGAAGCGCTTCGCAGACGGCTTTCATCGCTTGGGGTTTGACCGCCAGCACGATCACGTCCACGCCCTGAATGGCGTCGGCGTTGTCGGCGAACGCCTCGATACCGTGTTCAGCGTTCACGCGAGCGCGGGTTTCAGCGCCCGGATCGCTGGCGCGGATCTGCGCGGCGTCCAGACCTTTGGCGCGCAGGCCGCCGATCAGGCTGGCTGCCATGTTGCCGGCACCGATAAAGGCAATACGAGTCTTGCTCATGTCAGGTCCTTATAAAGAGAGGAGTCAGCCATTTTTCAAGGCTGGCCGTAGTCGCGGGCACCAAACAGGGCCGTACCGATACGGACCCAGTTGGCGCCTTGGGCGATGGCTGACTCGAGGTCGTGGCTCATGCCCATGGAAAGTGTGTCGAGCGGCAGGCTCAGGCTGGCTTGCAGGCTTTGTACGGCGGCAAAAGCAGCGTCCTGGGCGGCGCGATCTTCGGTTGGCTCGGGGATTGCCATCAACCCGCGCAGCTTGATGCGCGGCAGTTCGCTGATGGCATTGGCCAGGGCCGGCAGGTCGGCCGGGGTGCAGCCGGACTTGCTGGCTTCACCGCTGACGTTGACCTGGATGCAGATGTTCAGTGGGGGCAAATCGGCAGGACGTTGTTCGGACAGGCGTTGTGCGATTTTCAAACGATCCACGGAATGCACCCAGGCGAAGTGCTCGGCGATAGCGCGAGTCTTGTTCGATTGAATGGGGCCGATGAAGTGCCAGATCAAGGGCAGGTCGGTCAATTCGAGCTGTTTGCTCAGGGCTTCCTGCAGGTAGTTCTCGCCAAAGTCGCGCAGCCCGGCGGCATACGCTTCGCGCAGGGCTTCGGCGGGCTTGGTCTTGCTCACAGCCAGCAGCTGGACGCTGTCTTCGTCGCGTTTTGCGGCGACGGCAGCGGCGTGGATGCGTGAACTAACCTGAGCAATGTTGTCTGCTATCGTGGACATCAAGAGGCGCCGGCGGCTGAAGGTTCGCGGCATTCTACTGGAATTGAGGAACGCTATGGATATCACTGAGCTGCTGGCTTTCAGCGCGAAACAGGGCGCGTCCGACTTGCATCTGTCTGCCGGCCTGCCACCGATGATCCGCGTCGACGGCGATGTGCGGCGCATCAACCTGCCAGCCCTGGACCACAAACAGGTGCAGGCGCTGATCTACGACATCATGAACGACACGCAGCGGGTGGACTTCGAGAAGCACCTGGAGACCGACTTCTCCTTTGACGTGCCCGGCGTGGCGCGTTTTCGGGTTAACGCGTTCAACCACAATCGCGGTGCTGGCGCGGTGTTCCGGACCATTCCGTCCAAGGTCCTGAGCATGGACGATCTCGGTATGGGGGAAGTGTTTCGCAAGATTACCGAAGCGCCGCGAGGGCTGGTGCTGGTGACCGGTCCGACCGGTTCCGGCAAATCCACCACCCTGGCGGCGATGATCGATCACCTGAACACCCATCGCCATCAGCACATCCTCACCATCGAAGACCCGATCGAGTTCGTCCACGAGTCACGCAAATGCTTGATCAATCAGCGTGAAGTCCATCGTGATACGCGCAGCTTTGCCACGGCTCTGCGCTCGGCCCTGCGGGAGGACCCGGACGTGATTCTGGTGGGGGAGATGCGGGATCTGGAGACCATTCGCCTGGCGTTGACCGCCGCCGAAACCGGGCATCTGGTGTTTGGCACGCTGCACACGACCTCGGCGGCGAAAACCATCGACCGGGTGGTGGACGTGTTTCCGGGGGACGAGAAATCGATGGTTCGTTCGATGCTGTCCGAGTCGTTGCTGGCGGTGGTGTCGCAGACGTTGGTCAAGAAGATCGGCGGCGGGCGGATCGCGGCCCACGAAATCATGCTCGGCACGTCAGCGATCCGTAACCTGATCCGCGAGGACAAGGTGGCGCAGATGTACTCGTCGATTCAGACCGGGGGAAACCTGGGGATGCAGACGCTGGATATGTGCTTGAAGGAGCTGGTGAGCAAGGGCTTGATCAGCCGCGAGCATGCGCGGGAGAAGGCGCGCACGCCGGATGGTTTTTGAGGCTTAAAAGCAAAAGATCGCAGCCTGCGATCTTTTGATCTTGCTTCAAATCAGCGCTGAACAACCTGCAGGGTGTTCTTCTCTTTCGGCATAACCCGCTTGGCAACCACGTAGTGGCTTTCCCAGTAGGGTTTTTTCAGCGTATCGATGGTCACCGACTTGCCACGACGTGGTGCGTGGATGAAGCGGTCGTTGCCCAGGTAGATGGCAACGTGATTGACCCGACGGCTCTTGATGTTGAAGAAAATCAGGTCGCCAGGCTTCAGATCCTTGCGATCGACTTTCTCCCCATGACCGCTGGCCATGGCGTTGGAAGTGCGCGGCAGGTCAAAGGTGGCGTCGTTAAACGCGTATTTCACCAGGCCACTGCAGTCGAACCCTTTACTTGGGCTGCTGCCGCCCCAACGGTACGGAGTACCGAGGACGTTTACGGCGCGGCTCAGCACATTGCTGCTTTCCTTGGTCGCCATCGGCGGTACAAGGCTGCTTTTGCTGCTGCTCAACTGGGGAGCG
This sequence comes from Pseudomonas sp. GL-B-26, assembly GCF_019947405.1. NCBI lineage: Bacteria > Pseudomonadati > Pseudomonadota > Gammaproteobacteria > Pseudomonadales > Pseudomonadaceae > Pseudomonas > Pseudomonas sp. GL-B-26. The sequence continues at coordinate 21,890 of NZ_JAGYGJ010000014.1, forward strand.
CGATTTACGGTCTGTTTGTTTTTGCTCGAAGGAGCAGAAACATGGGATTTTTGGGTGTAACCATTAACGTTAGGAAGACGTTGCTCACGATTGGTGGCGTGGGCGGCCAGTGGCATCAAAAGGCAAATGGTTAGCCATGTCTTGAAAAATGGACGCATTAGGCAAGGCTCATATAAGTTAGCGCGCAACTTTATAACAGCTTTTTTGGCCGTTCCGAGGCCGTTGGTCGATTCAACCTTGGGGTCAACGGAACCAAATAAGCGGAAAATAGACGCGATTGTCGGACACAACGCTTGTGGTACAAGGCTTTGACGGGACACAAGGTAGCATTTGCCATACGTCGGCAACCTGTAAAAAAGTCACAAAGATTTAAAGAATATTTATCTATCGTGTGAATCGAGGTCCTTCATGAACACCTATCAACAGCCCGTTTCGCATCAAGACACGCACAGCAAAGTGATCGGTTACCTGCTGTGGATTTTCGGTTTTACCGGCGCTCACCGCTTCTATTACGGCAAGCCAGTGACGGGGACGATCTGGTTCTTCACCTTCGGTTTGTTGGGTATCGGTTGGCTGATCGACGTGTTTCTGATCCCGGCCATGGATCGTGAAGCGGACCTGCGTTTTACCGCCGGGCCTATCGAGTACAACGTGGCGTGGATTCTGCTGACGTTTCTGGGGGTATTCGGCGTACACCGGATGTATCAGGGGAAGTGGATCAGCGGATTGCTGTACCTGGTGACGGGCGGGGTGTTCTTTCTGGGGGTGCTGTATGACTTCTGGACGCTGAATGACCAGGTGTCGATTCGCAACGCCCAGAACAGAGGTGCCTTCCAGTAAATTGTGGCGAGGGAGCTTGCTCCCGCTGGGCTGCGCAGCAGACCTGTTTTGGGGTCGCTTCGCGACCCAACGGGAGCAAGCTCCCTCGCCACATTCTTACGCCTGGTGGCTAATGCGTCCATCCACCAGGGTGTAACGCACCACGCCCGGCAGGCTGTGGCCAATGAACGGGCAGTTTTCACCCTTGGACAGCCAGGTCTCACCAGCCACGGTCGAAGCCGCCGGATCGAACAGCACGATGTCCGCCGGTCCACCTACCGCCAGTTTGCCCGCCGGCAGGCGCAATGCCTCGGCAGGTCCGGTGCTCAAGCGCGCCAACAGCGTTGGCAGGTCCAGTAAACCGTCTTCCACCAGCGTCATCGCCAACGGCAGCAGCAGTTCAACGCTACTGATGCCCGGCTCGGTGGCCCCGAACGGCGCCAGTTTGGCGTCCCGCTCGTGGGGTTGGTGATGACTGGAAATGGCCGAGACCACACCCGATTTCACCGCTTCACGCAGGCCATCGCGGTCGGCGCGGGTGCGCAGCGGCGGCTGGACGTGATAGAGGCTGCTGAAGTCGATCAGCGCTTCGTCGGTCAGGATCAGCTGATACAGGGCGACATCGGCCGTCACCGGCAGGCCGCGAGCCTGGGCCTGAGCGATCAGCGCCACGCCACGGGCGCTGGTGAGCTGGCTGAAGTGCGCGCGCACGCCACTTTGCTCGACCAGCAGCAGATCCCGCGCGAGAGCCACGGTTTCGGCGGTTTCGGGAATGCCCGGCAAACCGAGGAAGCTGGCGGTCGGGCCTTCGTGGGCCAGGCCACCTTCGGCCAGGTCATGGTCCTGAGAGTTGAAAATCACCGTCAGGTCGAATGTTGCGGCGTATTCCAGCGCCCGGCACAGCGTGCGGGTGTTGCGGAAGCTGTCCAGGCCGTTGCCGAAGGCCACGCAACCGGCATCGCGCAAGGCAACCAGTTCGGCCAGCTGTTCGCCGTCCAGGCCTTTGCTCAGGGCGCCGATCGGGAACACCTTGGTGTTGCCGGCCTCGCGGGCGCGGTCGAGGATCAATTCGGCCACGGCCGAGGTGTCCAGCACCGGTTTGGTTTTCGGCGGGCAGCACAGGCTGGTGACACCACCGGCCGCAGCGGCGCGGGTTTCGCTGACGATTGAACCTTTACGGCTGTAGCCCGGCTCGCGCAGGGCGACGTTCAGGTCAACCAGCCCAGGGGCGGCGACCAGGCCTTTGGCGTCGAGGGTATCGACGGCGACAAAACCGGCCGGCGCGGCGCCAAGGGCAATGATCTTGCAGGCTTCAATATGGATATCAGTAACTTGATCCAGGCCGCTGGCCGGATCGATGACGCGGGCGCCGAGAATGCTGAGCTTCACTGGGCTTTCTCCTGCTCGAATTGGCCTTGCTCGAATTGACGTTGCGCAGTCTGCCCGCTCATGGCCATGGACAGCACGGCCATACGAATCGCGATGCCGTAGGTGACTTGATTGAGGATGACCGAGTGCGGGCCGTCGGCCACCGCCGACTCAATCTCCACGCCGCGGTTGATCGGCCCCGGGTGCATGACGATGCAATCCGGTTTGGCCCCGGCCAGGCGCGCGGTGGTCAGGCCGAACAGGCGGTAGAACTCGCCTTCGCTCGGCAGCAGGCCGCCAGTCATGCGCTCACGCTGCAGGCGCAGCATGATCACCACGTCGACGTCTTTCAGGCCTTCGGTCATGTCGGTGTAAACCTTCACGCCGTATTGCTCGATGCCGATCGGCAGCAGGGTTTTCGGCGCGATCACGCGGATGTCCGGGCAACCGAGGGTTTTCAGCGCCAGCATGTTCGAGCGCGCCACCCGCGAGTGCAGGATGTCGCCGACGATAGCCACCGAAAGGTTTTCGAAGCCGCCCTTGTGCCGACGGATGGTGAGCATGTCGAGCATGCCCTGGGTCGGGTGGGCGTGACGGCCGTCGCCGCCGTTGATGATCGCCACTTGCGGGCAGACATGTTCGGCGATGAAGTGCGCCGCGCCGGAATCACCGTGACGCACGACGAACATGTCGGCGGCCATGGCTTCCAGGTTGCGCAGGGTGTCGAGCAGGGTTTCGCCCTTGCTCGCCGACGACGTGGACACGTTCAGGGTGATCACGTCCGCCGACAGCCGCTGGGCGGCCAGTTCGAAGGTGGTGCGGGTGCGGGTGGAGTTCTCGAAGAACACGTTGCACACGGTCTTGCCGCGCAGCAACGGGACTTTCTTCACCGCCCGGGCGCCGACTTCGAGGAACGAGTCGGCGGTGTCGAGGATTTCCGTCAGCAGCTCGCGGCGCAAACCGTCGAGCGAGAGGAAGTGGCGCAGCTGGCCCTGATCATTGAGCTGCAGCGGGCGCTTGGTTTCTAGAGGCGTCATCGCGAGGGGGACTCTCAATAGGGCGAATTAAAGGGCGAGGTCTTGCAGTTCGAGCTTGAGTTCCGGGCCGGACAGTTTCACCCGTTCGTGGGCGGCCAGCGACAGGGTCGCGCCGACCACATTCGGGCGGATCGGCAGCTCGCCGGCGTCCAGGTCCAGCAGGCACACCAATGTCACGCTGGCCGGGCGGCCGTAGTCGAACAGCTCATTGAGGGCGGCGCGGATGGTCCGGCCGCTCATCAGCACGTCGTCGATCAGCACCAGGTGCTGACCTTCGATCTCGAACGGCAGGGCGGACGGGCGCACTTGTGGGTGCAGGCCGTTCTGGCTGAAGTCGTCGCGGTAGAAGGAGACGTCCAGGGTGCCAAGAGGCGAATCGCTGCCCAGTTCATCGAGCAACGCCTGGGCGACCCAGACGCCACCGGTACGAATGCCGATGTAGCGCGGCTCGCTGATGCCACGGTGTTCCAGGTGCGCCTTGAGACGGGTCGCCATCTGGCTGATCAGTTCGGCGGGATTGGGCAGGCTCATGGTTGCTCCTTCTTGGGCCCGAGCCGGGTTCTGCTGGAGAGGTGGCTCGGGTTGTAGCTAAGTAGAGACGCTTGTTGCGGCTCTTCAGGATTCGAACAGTGCGGTGTTTTCGTCGAGCCAGCCTTGCAGCAGCAGGGCGGCGGCGATGGCGTCCACCGGGTTGTCGCGGTAGCTGCCCTTTTGTCCGCCACGATCACGCCGTTCACCCTTGGCTTCGAAGGTGGTCAGGCGTTCATCGTGGGTATAGAAGGGCAGGTTGTAGCGGCCATTGAGGCGGCGGGCGAATTTCTCGGCGCGCAGGCACATGTCGCTCGGCGTGCCGTCCATGTTCAAGGGCAGGCCAACCACCACGGCATCGGGTTTCCACTCTTTAATCAGGGCTTCGACCTGATTCCAGTCGGGAATACCGTTTTGTGCCTTCAAGGTGCATAGCTCGCGGGCCTGGCCGGTAATCACCTGGCCGACCGCAACGCCGATCTGTTTGGTGCCGTAGTCGAAACCCAAAATCAGGCGCAGGGCCATCAGGAGTGTCCCGCTTGGCTGGTCAGCAGGCTGAGATTGACGCCCAGGTGCTTGGCCGCTGCTTCCAGGCGCAGTTCGCTGCTGGTGTTGAACAAAATATCGGCATCGAACGGGCAGGTCAGCCAGGCGTTCTGGGCCAGTTCGGCTTCCAGCTGCCCGGCTTCCCAGCCAGCGTATCCGAGGGCGATCAGGCTTTTCGCCGGACCGACGCCGTCGGCGATGGCGAACAGCACATCCTGGGAGGTCGACAGGGCCAGTTTCTCATCAAGCTCGACGGTGGCCTGATAACTCTGCCCCGAGGGGTGCAGGACAAAACCACGATCGGTCTGCACCGGGCCGCCGATGAAGATCGGCACATGCTGGCAGAGTACCGGCGGTTCGATGTCGGGGCGCAATTGCTCGAGGATATCGGCCAGGTTGAGGTCTTGCGGACGATTGACCACCAGGCCCATGGCACCATTGGCCGTGTGCTCGACGATGTAGGTCAAGGTGTGCGCAAAGTTCGGGTCGACCATGTGAGGCATGGCGATCAGGAATTGATGCTTGAGGTAGCTGGGGCTGACGTTCTTCATGAGCGCTAGTGTGGCGTTGGAGGGGCGAACTGACAAGCTGAGGATGGCGCAATTTGGCAGTCGGCACAGGTCAAATGTGGGAGCGGGCTTGCTCGCGAAGGCGTCGTGTCAGTCGACATCAATGTTGAATGATTGACCGCATTCGCGAGCAAGCCCGCTCCCACAGGGATTTGTGGGGTGTCAGTTGCTGGAGAGTCTGTCCCCGCGGGCAAACTTCCAGGTCCGGATGATTTCCAGACGATCGATATCCGACAAATCCCCGGTAAACGGTGAAAACGGCGCCGCCAGCCGCACGATGCGCTGCGCCGCCTGATCCAGCAGCGGTTGTCCGGACGACTCCAGCACCAGCACTTCAAAGAGCGAGCCGTCGCGGTTGATCGAAACCATCAGGCGCAAATTGCCGTAGATCTGCTTGCGTCGCGCTTCGTCGGGGTAATTCAGATTACCGATGCGCTCGACCTTCTTGCGCCACTCGTCCTTATACCAGGCGCCCTTGTCGCGCATGGTCGACGCGGCGCTCAGGCGGTGGATACGCGGGCGCTTGGCATACAGCTGTTGTTCGTTGGCCAGTTCCGCTTCCAGGCTGGCGATGTCGCTGGACAGCTGTTCACTGTCGAACGTCGGCGCGGCGACGGCGGGTTTGGTGACGGGCTTGGGTTCTTCGGTTTTGGCCGCGGCCTTTTTCGGCTTGGGCGCGACGGTCGTCACGGCTGCCTTGGGGGCGGCTTCCTGCACTTGAGGCTTGGCCGCTGGCGGTGGCGTGACGTTCTGCACCTTGTTGTCCTGGAAAGGCGCGACCTCGGTGGTCTTGGGAATTGCCTTTTTATCCAGGGTGCCGCTGCCTTGCTGATTCTCTTGAGCAAGAAAATCGGCTTTTTCAGGCTTCTTTTCGCTTTTAAAGGTGGCGAGGGTGATTTCCAGGGTTTTGCTGATTTGCTTGGGTTCGACCATCGTAAAACCGACGCCCAACAGCAAGGCCAGGTGAATCAGCGCCGCGAGAAACAGGGTAAAACCGAGGCGATCAGCCGGGCGCACGCCACGATGGGCGAGTTCAGCGGGCAGATCGGACGGGAGCGTCATGACAAAAAAACCAACATCGCGTTTTTCACAGGCCGCGGATGATAACGCAATGTTGGTCGTTTCTTGGCTGTTCTATATCAACGGGCCTTGAGCTTCTGATCGATGGCATCCATCAGCAGGCCGCCGATGTCGGTGCCAAACGCGTTATCAATCTCGCGAATGCAGGTCGGGCTGGTGACGTTGATTTCCGTCAGATGTTCGCCGATCACGTCCAGACCGACGAACAACAGGCCTTTTTCGCGCAGGGTCGGGCCGACTTGTGCGGCGATCCAGCGATCTTTCTCGGTCAGCGGACGGGCTTCGCCACGGCCACCGGCGGCGAGGTTGCCACGGGTTTCACCGGCGGCAGGAATTCGTGCCAGGCAGTAATCCACCGGCTCGCCGTCGATCATCAGGATGCGCTTGTCGCCATCGACGATTGCCGGCAGGTAACCCTGGATCATGATCTGCTGTTTGCCATGCAGGGTCAGGGTTTCGAGGATCACCGACAGGTTCGGGTGGCCAGCGGTGTGACGGAAGATCGACGAGCCGCCCATGCCGTCCAGCGGCTTGAGGATCACGTCGCCGTGGTGATCGGCGAATTCACGCAGTACGTCCGGGCGACGGCTGACGATGGTCGGCGGCGTGCACTGCGGGAACAGCGTGGCGAACAGTTTTTCGTTGCAGTCACGCAGGCTTTGCGGCTTGTTGACTACCAGCACGCCAGCGCGTTCGGCTTGCTCCAGCAGGTAAGTGGAGTAGACGAATTCCATGTCGAACGGCGGATCCTTGCGCATCAGGATCACGTCCAGATCGCTCAGCAGCGCGTCGGTCTCGGCGTCGAGTTCGAACCATTTTTCCGGGTTGGCGAAGACTTTCAACGGACGCATCCGCGCCCGCGCCTCGCCTTCAGCCTGGTACAAATCGCCCTGTTCCATATAGAACAGTTCCCAGCCGCGCTTCTGTGCGGCCAGCAGCATGGCCAGCGAGCTATCCTTTTTATAGGAGATGCTGGCGATAGGGTCCATGACAATCCCGACGCGAACGCTCATGGGTTTTTCCTCGAAATTGGGTGGGTCGCAGTGACCTGCAAAAGTGGCGTCAGAGTGGCGCTGAGTGTGTTCCCGGTCAAGGAAAAACCACTGCCAGGGTTGGCCGATAGATTGGTTTTGGAGACTGTGCTAAAAAGGCTGCCATATCGCGCTGGCCCTTGAACATCAAGGGTTTCGAGCCTCCGGTTATCGGAAATGGACAATTTGATTCGCAAAGGCGACGGCAGAGCATTTATGGAACAGCATTCCAGCGCCTTGAAGGTCATGGTGATCGACGATTCGAAAACGATTCGCCGCACTGCCGAAACGCTTTTGAAAAACGTGGGGTGTGAAGTGATCACCGCCATTGATGGTTTCGATGCCTTGGCCAAGATTGCTGACAATCACCCCGGCATCATCTTTGTCGACATCATGATGCCGCGTCTGGATGGTTATCAGACCTGCGCTTTAATCAAGAACAACAGTGCGTTCAAGTCCACGCCAGTGATTATGCTGTCGTCCAAGGATGGGCTGTTCGACAAGGCCAAGGGGCGCATCGTCGGCTCCGACCAGTTTTTGACCAAGCCTTTCAGCAAGGAAGAACTGCTGAACGCGATCCAGGCCCATGTACCGGGCTTCGCCGCCGTTTTGCCGCAGTAGGACACGCACAGTGACGCTCGGCCAGCGGGCCCGGCGTCGACAAGAATGGGGAAGACCATGGCACGTATTCTGATCGTCGATGATTCGCCGACCGAAATGTACAAACTGACCGGCATGCTGGAAAAGCACGGTCATGAAGTGTTGAAAGCCGAAAACGGCGCCGACGGCGTGGCCCTGGCCCGTCAGGAAAAACCTGACGCGGTGCTGATGGACATCGTCATGCCTGGCCTCAATGGTTTCCAGGCGACCCGTCAACTGACCAAAGACCCGGAAACCGGGCACATCCCGGTGATCATCATTACCACCAAGGATCAGGAAACCGACAAAGTCTGGGGCACCCGCCAGGGCGCCAAGGACTACCTGACCAAACCGGTCGACGAAGAAACCCTGATCAAAACCCTGAACAACGTGCTGGCCGGTTGATCGTCCAGCCATGACCGAGTCGCTGACGGCTTTCGAACTGCTGCTGCAGATCGACCAGCGTTGTCGTCTGCTGGCGGCGGACTTGCCGTCCCAGCCGACCCGGCAAGACAGCTGGAGCGGCATCGGCTTCCGTCTGGGCGAGCACTGGTACGTCGCGCCGATGGGCGAGGTCAGCGAAGTGTTGCACGAGCCTCGGTTCACCCAGCTGCCAGGGGTCAGACCCTGGGTCAAGGGCGTGGCCAATCTGCGCGGGCGCCTGTTGCCGATCATCGATTTGTGCGGCTTCTTCGGGCATGAGCTGTCAGCCGTGCGCAAGCAGCGCCGGGTATTGGTGGTGGAGCATAACGAGGTGTTTACCGGGTTGATGGTCGATGAGGTTTTCGGCTTGCAGCACTTTGCCCAGGACAGCCTGGAACCGGTAGATACCTTGAGCGGCCCGATTGCACCGTTCATCAAAGGCCGGTTTCAGCGCGAGCAGACCTGGCAGGTGTTCAGCCCGTATGCGTTGGTGCAGTCACAAAGCTTCATGCACGTAGCGCTGTAAACGGAATGACGCAGATCCAATGTGGGAGCGGGCTTGCTCGCGAAGGCGGTGGGTCAGTCAGCATTGATGTCGAATGAATGACCGCTTTCGCGAGCAAGCCAGCTCCCACAGGGTTCTCGGCAAGGTTCACAGGTGTGGTTAACAGGCGAGGACCGATGATAAAAGCAAAAACAGGCAAGCCAGAAGGGTCGCGCAGCCGGTCACAGATCATCGCGCTGTTCATCGCGCTGATCGTCTTCATCATGCTGCTGTTCGCCAACTTCGCGTACCTCAACACCCAGGCCACGTACGACAAACAGTACATCGGCCACGCCGGTGAGCTGCGCGTGCTGTCCCAGCGCATTGCCAAGAACGCCACCGAAGCTGCTGCCGGCAAGGCGGCGGCGTTCAAGCTGCTGAGCGATGCGCGCAATGACTTTGCCCAACGCTGGGGCTATCTGAAGAAAGGCGATCCCGCCACCGGCCTGCCGCCGGCGCCGTCCACCGTGCGCCCGGAAATGCGCGCCGTGCAGCTGGACTGGGAACGTCTGTTGAAAAACACCGACGCGATCCTCTCCAGCGAGCAGACCGTGCTGTCGTTGCATCAAGTCGCCGCGACCCTGGCCGAAACCGTGCCGCAGTTGCAGGTCGAGTACGAAAAAGTCGTCGAAACGCTCCTCCAGCGCGGTGCCCCGGCCGCGCAGGTGGCCATGGCGCAGCGCCAGTCGCTATTGGCTGAGCGGATTCTCGGTGCGGTGAACACCGTGCTGTCCGGCGATGAAAACTCGCAGCAGGCCGCCGACGCCTTCGGTCGTGATGCGGCGCGATTCGGCCAGGTACTCAACGGCATGCTCCAGGGCAATCCGTCACTGAAAGTCAGTCAGGTCGAAGACCGCGATGCTCGCGCGCGGTTGATCGAGATTTCTGAGTTGTTCGAGTTCGTCTCGGGTTCGGTGGATGAGATCCTCGAAACCTCGCCGGAGCTGTTCAAGGTCCGCGAGTCGGCCACCCAAATTTTCACCCTGTCGCAGACCCTGCTCGAGGAAGCCTCGCACCTGGCCGGCGGTTTCGAAAACCTGGCCCGTGGGCGCAACACCGACACCATTGGCGGCTATGTGTTGGGCCTGTTGGCGCTGATGTCGATCATCCTCATTGGCTTGGTGATGGTCCGTGAAACCAATCGTCAGCTGCGCGAAACGGCCGAGAAGAACGAGCGCAACCAGAACGCGATCATGCGCCTGCTCGACGAGATCGAAGACCTGGCGGACGGCGACCTGACCGTGACCGCCTCGGTGACCGAAGACTTCACCGGAACCATCGCCGACTCGATCAACTATTCCGTGGACCAACTGCGCGATCTCGTAGCGACCATCAACCTCACCGCTGGCCAGGTCGCCGCCGCCGTGCAGGAAACCCAGGCCACCGCCATGCACCTGGCCCAGGCTTCCGAGCATCAGGCGCAGCAGATTGCCGAAGCGTCCACCGCGATCAATGACATGGCCCAGTCCATCGATCAGGTCTCGGCCAACGCCGCCGAATCCTCGGCGGTGGCCGAGCGTTCGGTGGAAATCGCCAACAAGGGCAACGAGGTGGTGCACAACACCATCCACGGCATGGACAATATTCGCGAGCAGATTCAGGACACCGCCAAACGCATCAAACGCCTCGGCGAGTCTTCTCAGGAAATCGGCGACATTGTCAGCCTGATCGATGACATTGCCGACCAGACCAACATCCTTGCGCTCAACGCGGCGATCCAGGCCTCCATGGCCGGTGATGCCGGGCGCGGTTTTGCGGTGGTCGCCGATGAAGTCCAGCGGCTGGCCGAGCGCTCGTCCGCCGCCACCCGGCAGATCGAAACCCTGGTGCGGGCAATTCAGACCGACACCAACGAAGCCGTGATTTCCATGGAGCAGACCACCACCGAAGTGGTGCGCGGCGCGCGTCTGGCGCAGGATGCCGGAGTAGCCCTGGAAGAAATCGAAGGCGTGTCGAAGACCCTCGCCGCGTTGATCCAGAGTATTTCCAACGCCGCGCAGCAACAGACGTCTTCGGCCGGTCAGATTTCCCTGACGATGAACGTGATCCAGCAGATCACCACGCAGACCTCGTCCGGCTCCACCGCCACCGCCGAGAGCATTGGCAACCTGGCGAAAATGGCCAGCCAGCTTCGGCGTTCGGTATCCGGTTTCACCTTGCCGGCCGCCAAGGCGCAGGCTGCGGATAAAGTGTGATGCGCCTTGGGGCGCGCGAATTATGAGTGGAGTGGTTATGGGTGATCGGCACGACTATGTGGCCCTCGAGTGGGTCAAAGGCGAGATTGCCGAAACGCTGAAAGTGGCTCACCAGGCGATTGAAACGTTGCTTGATGACCCGCAGGCGACGCACGCGCTCAGTGAATGCCTGGCGTGCATCCATCAGGTTCACGGCAGTTTGCAGATGGTCGAGTTCTACGGCGCGGCGCTGCTCGCCGAAGAGATGGAACATCTGACCTCCGCCTTGCAACAGAACCGCGTCAGTCATCGCGATGAGACGCTCCACCTGTTGCTGCAAGCCCTTGGGCAGCTGCCGATTTACCTCGACCGGGTGCAAGGTGCGCGCCGTGACCTGCCGCTGGTGGTGTTGCCACTGATCAACGATCTGCGCAGCGCCCGTGGCGAAAGCCTGTTGTCGGAAACCAGCCTGTTCAGCCCGCAATTGCCGGACCTGCCGCCACTGGACGAAGAGTCGCTGGCGCTGCTGGAACCGGCGGATTTACCCAATGTGCTGCGCAAGTTGCGGCAGATGTTGCAGATGGCCCTGGTCGGATTGCTGCGTGAACAGGACGGCGAAACCAATCTCGGTTACCTGACCAAGGTTTTTGCGCGCCTCGAAGGGTTGTGCGGCAATGCGCCCCTGAGCCCGTTGTGGCAAGTCGCCTCGGCGCTGGTCGAAGGCATGCGCGGCGGCTCGATTGCCAACAGTCCGGCGTTGCGCAGTCTGTTCAAGGAGGCCGACAAAGAATTGAAGCGCCTGCTCGAACAGGGCATGCCCGGAATCAATCAGCCAGCACCGCTAGAGTTGCTCAAGAGTTTGCTGTTCTACATTGCCAAGGCCGAACATCCCACCGGGCAGATGCTGACCATGAAAGATCGCTACGGACTGGACGACGCGCTGCCTGACAGCGCAATGGTCGACGAAGAACGAGCACGGCTGGCCGGTCCCGACCGCGATGCCATGCGCTCGGTGTTGGCCGCTTTGTGTGAAGAGCTGGTGCGGGTCAAGGAACGCCTGGACCTGTTCGTGCGCAGCGACCGCCAGCACACCTCGGACCTCGAAAGCTTGCTGGCGCCCCTGCGGCAAATCGCCGACACCCTGGCGGTGCTCGGTTTCGGCCAGCCACGCAAGGTCATCATCGACCAACTGGCGGTGGTGCTCAGCCTCGCCCAGGGCCAGCGTGAGCCCAACGACGCGATCCTGATGGACGTCGCCGGTGCCTTGCTCTACGTCGAAGCGACCCTCGCCGGCATGGTCGGCACCGTCGAGCCGGAAAGCCAGGAAGACAGCCGCCTGCCGACCACCGACCTGACCCAGATCCATCAGATCGTGATCAAGGAAGCGCGCATCTGCCTGCAACAGGCCAAGGACATGATCGTCGACTACATTGACGCCGACTGGGATCGCCAGCACTTGCAGCCATTGCCGGCGTTGCTGACCCAGGTGCGCGGTGCGCTGGCGATGATTCCGTTGAGCCGTGCGGCGAGCCTGATCGAAACGTGCAACCACTTTATCCGCGAGCACCTGCTGCTCGATCCGGATCATCCCGGTTGGCAGGAACTGGACAGCCTGGCCGACGTCATCACCAGCATCGAGTATTACCTGGAGCGCCTCAGCGACGACCCCGAAGCGCCGGGCGAAAAGTTGCTCGACGTCGCGGAAAAAAGCCTGGCCTCACTCGGCTTTTTCCCCATCGAGCAACAGGTGCCGGTGCTTGAAGATGTGCTCAGCCCGAGTGAAGCGCAGGTCATGCAGGATCTGCAGGAACTGGATGACCCTGAGACCGTCCAGTCACTGGCCGATGTATTGGCCAGCCCCGTGTCCTCCATCAACCCGCCCGCCCTGACGACCCCGGGAAGCCTGTTGCCGCCGCCCACCGGTGAAGAACCGGTGGACGATGAGCTGCGGGAAGTGTTCCTCGAAGAAACCGATGAAGTCCTGGAAATCCTCCGCGAGTACCTGCCGCGCTGGTCGGCCGATCCCGAGAGTAAGTCGGCCCTGAGCGAACTGCGTCGGGCCTTCCATACGCTCAAGGGCAGTGGCCGGATGGTCCGCGCTTTGGTGCTGGGTGAACTGGCCTGGGCGGTGGAAAACCTGCTCAACCGCGTACTGGAACACAGCGTTTCGCCGGGGCCGGCGGTGCAACAACTGCTGGACGATGCGCTGAATCTGCTGCCGGAACTGGTGGCCGAGTTTGCCCACCATGCCCAGCGCCAGCGCAACGATGTTGACCAATTGGCCGCACGCGCCCACGCCTTGGCCAAGGGCAAAGAGCCGATACCCGACGAGGACGCACAAGACGTCGCCGCCCTCGATCCGCTGCTGCTTGAGATCTTCCGCAACGAAGCCGAAACCCATTTGGGCAGCCTCAACCGCTTCCTCGATCAAGCCGCCGAGCACGTGCCATTGCAGGCCAGCGACGAGTTGCAGCGGGCGCTGCACACCCTCAAGGGCAGCGCGTCGATGGCTGGCGTATTGCCGATCGCCGAGCTGGCAACGCCGCTGGATCAACTGGCCCGTGAGTACAAGGCGCACCTGCTCGCCCTCGACCTGGACGAAGTCGAACTGTTACTCGAAGCCGAAGGACTGTTCCGTCTCGGGTTGCGACAGCTCAAAACCGACCCGTTGGCCGAGATTCCCGGCGCCCGCTCATTGATCGAGCGAACCCAGGCGTTGCTGGCCGAGCGTCTGGAAACGCTCCTGAGTTCACCGAATACCGGGTTGCGCATCAAGCGTGATCCGCAACTGATCAACAACTTCCTCGCGCAAGGCATGGACATCCTGCTCGACGCCGAAAGCCTGTTGCAACGCTGGCAGCAACATCCCGGCGAGCGTCAGGAACTCAGCGCATTGCTGGACGAATTGACCACCCTCGGCGAAGGCGCGCACCTGGCTGATCTGCATCCGGTGGATGAACTCTGCGAAGCCTTGCTCGACCTCTACGGCGCGGTGGAAGAAAGCAGCCTGGCGGTCAGCGAGGCGTTTTTCAACGAGGCGCAAAGTGCCCATGAAGCGCTGATCAACATGCTCGACGAACTGGCCGCCGGCCAGGAAGTCAGCCCGCAACCGGAACGCATTCGGGCCTTGCGCGGGTTGCTCGATGAGAGCCTGGATCCGTCGGCGATGGGGCTGATTCGCAGCGATGGCAGCCGCACGTTGAGCATCCGGGAACTGGGCAGCGCCACGGCTGAGCTGGAACAGACCGCGACCCAGGTTGAGCTGGACGATGAGATCGTTTCGATCTTCCTCGAAGAGGCGGTGGATATCCTCGAAAGCGCCGGCCAGGCCTTGCAACGCTGGCTGAGCGACCCGGACAACGCCGCGCCGCTGTTGTCGTTGCAGCGAGATTTGCACACCCTCAAGGGTGGCGCGCGGATGGCCGAGGTCGAGCCGGTCGGTGATCTGGCTCATGAACTGGAAAGCCTTTACGAAGGGCTGGTGGACCGCCGTTACGCCTACAACGAAGCCTTGGCGCACCTGCTGCAACACAGTCATGACCGGCTCGCGCAGCTGCTTGATCAGTTGCAGAACCAGCGGCCATTGGGCGATCCGGGTGAGCTGATCGAGGCCATTCGCGAGTTTCGCCAGGGCAACGCCAGCGCCGTGGAAACGGTCGAGCCTACGCGGGCCGAGGATTCACCGGGGCATGATCCAGAGCTGCTGGAGATCTTCCTCGAGGAAGGTTTCGACATCATCGAAAACTCCGGCGCGGCGTTGGTGCGCTGGCAGGCCGAGCCGTCGAATCGTCAGGAAGTGGAAACCCTGCTGCGTGACCTGCACACCCTCAAGGGCGGCGCGCGGATGGTGGAAATCGCGCCGATTGGCGATCTTGCCCATGAGCTGGAATTTCTCTACGAAGGCCTCTCGGCCGGCGTGCTGCAACCCACCGCCGCGTTGTTCGGCTTGTTGCAAAGCAGCCACGACCGACTGGCGCAGATGCTCGACGCGACCCGTGCCGGTCTGCCTTTGCCGCCCGCCGATCAACTGATCGACGCAATCAAGAACTTCAGTCATCCGGCCGTACCCGAAGCACCGACACCGGTCGTGGTGTCCGCGACGCCGAAAGTCGAGACGCCCGCACCGCAACCCGATGCCGGCGCGGACATGGTCAAGGTCTCGGCAGAGCTGCTCGACGACCTGGTGAACCTGGCCGGCGAAACGTCGATCTTCCGTGGCCGGATCGAACAACAGGTCAACGATGCGCGCGTGACCCTGAGCGAGATGGAAACCACCATCGAGCGCATGCGCGACCAATTGCGCCGGCTAGATACCGAGACCCAGGGGCGGATTCTCAGCCGTCAGCAAGTCGACGCCGAGCGCCTGGGCTACGAAGAATTCGATCCGCTGGAAATGGACCGCCACTCGCAGTTGCAGCAACTGTCGCGCGCACTGTTCGAATCCGCCTCCGACTTGCTCGACCTCAAGGAAACCCTCGACCGACGCAATCAGGACGCGGAAAACCTGCTGCAGCAGCAGGGCCGCATCAACACCGAATTGCAGGAAGGCCTGATGCGCACGCGCATGGTGCCGTTCGAACGGATGCTGCCGCGTTTGAAGCGGATCGTCCGTCAGGTCTCCAGCGAACTGGGCAAGGACGTGGAATTTATCGTCGGCAATGCCGAAGGCGAGATGGACCGCAACGTCCTCGAGCGCATGGCCGCGCCGTTGGAACACATGCTGCGCAACGCCGTGGATCATGGCCTGGAATCCGCCGAGGTGCGTATCGCGGCGGGAAAACCGGCTCAGGGTCGAATCACCCTCGACCTGTCGCGAGAGGGCGGCGACATCATTTTCGACATCCGCGACGACGGTGCCGGCGTGCCGCTGGACGCGGTGCGGCGCAAGGCGATCAAACGCGGGTTGCTGGCGCCGGACAGCGACATCAGCGACCGCGATGTCCTGCAATTCATCCTGCAACCGGGGTTCTCCACCGCCGAGAAAATCACCCAGATTTCCGGGCGCGGCGTCGGCATGGACGTGGTGCATGAAGAGGTCCGGCAGCTCGGCGGCAGCATGAGCATCGACTCTGTGGCCGGGCAGGGCGTGCACTTCCGCATTCGCCTGCCGTTCACTGTGTCGGTCAACCGGGCGCTGATGGTGCAGTGTTTTGATGATCAGTACGCGATCCCGCTGAACACCATCGACGGCATCGTTCGCGTGCTGCCCAACGAGCTTGAAGGGCATTACCGGCTCGATCCGCCGACCTACAAATACGCCGGGCAACACTATGAACTGTGCTACCTCGGTGAACTGCTGAAAACCAGCCACCGCCCGAAACTGCTGGGCCAGAGCCTGCCGCTGCCGGTGTTGCTGGTGCAATGCAACGAGCGGCACATCGCGGTACAAGTCGACTCCATGGCCGGCACTCGCGAGATCGTGGTCAAAAGCCTCGGCCCGCAGTTTGCAGCGGTGCAGGGTTTGTCCGGGGCCACGATTCTCGGCGATGGGCGGGTGGTGCTGATTCTCGATTTGCTGGCACCGATCCGTGCGATGCAGGCCCGTTTGCCGCAACAGTCAGTGGCTCAGGAGGCGGAGGTCGAGCCGCACAAGCCATTGCTGGTGTTGGTGGTCGATGACTCGGTGACCGTGCGCAAGGTCACCAGCCGTCTGCTGGAACGCCACGGCATGAACGTGCTGACCGCCAAGGACGGTGTCGATGCCATGCTGCTGCTCGAAGAACACATGCCCGACCTAATGCTGCTGGACATCGAAATGCCGCGCATGGACGGCTTCGAAGTCGCGACCCAGGTACGCGCCGACGAACGTCTGCAGCACCTGCCGATCATCATGATCACCTCCCGCACCGGCCAGAAACACCGCGACCGCGCCATGGCCATCGGCGTCAACGACTACCTCGGCAAGCCATACCAGGAATCGGTGCTGCTCGAAAGCATCACCCTGTGGAGCAAAACCCATGCTTGAGCACCGCACCAGCAACCTCACCGGGCTGCTGTTGCCCTTGGCTGACCGCAACCTGATCCTGCCCAACGTCGCTGTAGCGGAGCTTATTGATTACCAACCCAGCGCCTTCGACCTCGACACGCCGCCGTGGTACCTCGGGCGGGTCATGTGGCGGAACCGGCAGATTCCGTTGCTGAGTTTTGAGTCGGCGTGTGGGCAGAAAATCGTCATCGGTGAGCGGGCGCGGATTGTCATCCTCAATGCTCTCGGCGGGCGGCCCGATTTGAAATTCATTGCGTTGCTGGTGCAGGGGATTCCGCGGTCTTACAAGCTTGATAGTCAGTTGAGCTATGTGGATGTGCCGTTGTGTTCGCTCGAACAGGCGGCGGTGCAGGTGGGGGAGCAAGTGGCCAAGGTGCCGAACTTGTTGGCGCTGGAAGAACTGCTAGTGAGTGCGGGTCTGGTCTGACCGGATCCCTGTGGCGAGGGGGCTTGCCCCCGTTCGGCTGCGCAGCAGTCGTAAAACCATTGCGTGCGGTGTACCTGATACACCTCGGTTACAGGTTTTGGGGCCGCTTCGCGACCCAACGGGGCAAGCTCCCTCGCCACAAGGGTTTCTGCGCTAAACCCCGGCCCGAGCCTTCATCTGCAACGACTCATGATGATCCAGCGCCCGCTCCACCAACAACTGCACCCCATCCGCCATGCGGCTGAGCGCCAAGGCTACAGAGCGGCGTGAGCCTTCCACATCGTCCGCCAGATCGGCAGCAATGGCGCTGATGGACAGCAGGTCTTCGGAGGCATTGGTCAGAAGGGCTTCGGTGTCGATATCGGGGGAGACGCTGAAGAGGTGATGTTTGCGGCGCTTGCCCGGTTTTTCATGGGGTGGGAAGTAGTAGGAAAAGACGCGGTCGGCGGCTTCCTTGAGTTTTTCGGCTTCGAGGGATGCTTGGGAATCGGTGTCGGTTTCCGGCGGGTTGGGAGTTGGTTTGAACATGGCAAAGATCCTTGTAGTGATGGAGCTGCCGTTTTTCGTTTTCCAGACGAAAAGGGTGGCAGCTGTACGCGGACTGGAAAAACCGAGAAAGGATCAAACCCGGCAGACCCGAAGGTCTCCCACGCACAGCCGCCATAACTTAGAACTACGGAGCAAAAAAAGCGCCGCATTATGTCATGTGCATTGATCCTGTTCTTCGGGTTTTCCAGACCCGGTCGCTGAATTGGTAGCGACCCGGAAACGATAAAGATCAACGCAAAACCGCACCAGTCGGCGGGTTCCGGCATTGCTGTAGGCAGCGACGCCAGACTGCGTAGCCGCTCACCCGTCCTGCGAAGAAACTTTTAAACACAAATCCCCATTCGGCTCGCGACAGGTTGAAGATTCCCAAAAAGGGACCTATCGTTCCCTTTTTGGGACTCATCGGTTGCCACTGTGAAAAACCTTTCCCTCAGCGAAGCCCTGTTCACGACTACTCAGCAAAAAGTGCTGGGCTTGTTGTTCGGCAAACCCGACCGTAGTTTTTACGCCAACGAGATCGCTCGCTGGGCTCAAGTGGGTAAAGGCAGCCTCATGCGCGAGTTGGATCGATTGCAGCAGGCCGGCGTGCTGACCCTGACCCGTCAGGGCAACCAGACCCACTATCAAGCCAATCCCGACTGCCCGATCTATGCCGAACTGCTGGGCATCGCCCGCAAAACCTTTGGTATTGCCGAGCCTCTGCGCCAAGCGCTCCAACCCTTTGCCGAACAGATCACCTGGGCATTTGTGTACGGTTCAATCGCCAAGGATTCGGCAAACGCATCCAGTGACATTGATCTCATGCTGATCGGCGAAAGCCTCCACTACAGTGAAGTGATGGAGCGGCTTATACCGATGGAGGAGCAGTTGGGCCGCGTCCTCAACCCGACGCTCTACACCCCCGACGACTGGGCCGCAAAACTGGCGGCTGAAAATAGCTTCGTCGTGCGGGTAGCGCAGCAGGACAAGATCGATCTGATGGGGGGAAACCCTTTGGAGTCCAAGGATGGGCAGCAACGAGAACCTGGAGAATCTGTTACGTAGCGGTGGACTGAAAGCTGAGCCACCGGATCGCAAGGAATGCGAAGGGCTCATGCGTTCGGCTGTGGATCGATTGAAAGACGCGCAAACGTCTTCGCTTTCCTTCGCGAGTCGTTTCGACCTGGCTTACAACGCTGCCCATGCCCTTGCACTGACGGCTCTTCGCTTGTGCGGCTACCGTTCAGACAAGCGATATCTGGTGTTTCAGTGCCTGGTTCATACCGCTGATATTGGCAAAGTACAGGTTCGACTATTCGCCCTGTGTCATGAGCGGCGAAATCTGGCGGAGTACGAAGGCTATATGGATGAAGATCCGGCGTTGTTGGCGCAGTTGTTGGAAAGTGCTGAACAGCTTCTGATTCGAGTGCAGGAACAGATGGCGTCCTTCAGTTCATCGCGGACCTGATCGCTCCCACGCAGAGTGTCCCAAAAAGGGACTGATTGGTCCTTTTTTGGGACTTGTCGATGATTGCTGTGGAGCTTTCTCAGGACAGCTGTTTCAACATAAAAACTAGGTGTGTTGGAAATCCACCCCAGCCCTCTCCCCACGGGGGAGAGGGGGAAAGGGAGCAGATCTTCATGGTTTTCGTAACCTGAGCTCGGCTCGTTATTTCAGGTCGATGTAGGTCCAAGAACACCTCGGTCAGTCCCCTCTACCCTCTGGGGAGAGGGTTAGGGTGAGGGGGGGATCTAACAGCCACCCAACATTTCAAATCATTACCCTAGCCGTAACGATCCACCACTCTGCTTGATTGATGCCCCCAGCCAACACTCCTAAGGTGACTCCCACGACAGCGAACCCGTGGAGTGGTCATGACAACAACAATATCCCCCGACTCGCGATGGACGCGGCGGCGCAGCGAAAAGCAGCGGCGTCTCGAGCTGGTACGGGGTTTCGCCGACGGTGTGGTCTTACCCACCGACAAAATCGTTGCGGCGCTGGAGGCATTGATCCTGCCCGGCGACCGTGTGGTGCTGGAGGGCAATAACCAGAAGCAGGCGGATTTCCTGTCTCGCTCCCTGGCCAAGGCTGATCCGGCGAAGCTGCATGATCTGCACATGATCATGCCCAGCGTCGGACGCTCCGAGCATCTGGACCTGTTTGAACGCGGCATCGCCCGCAAGCTCGATTTCTCCTTCGCCGGCACCCAAAGCCTGCGCATCAGCCAGCTGCTGGAAGACGGCCTGCTGGAGATCGGTGCGATTCACACCTACATCGAGCTCTATGCGCGGCTGGTGGTGGACCTGATTCCCAACGTCGTGCTCTCGGCCGGTTTCATGGCCGACCGCGCCGGCAACATCTACACCGGCCCAAGCACCGAAGATACGCCGGCATTGATCGAACCGGCCGCCTTCAGCGACGGCATCGTCATCGTCCAGGTCAATCAACTGGTGGACGATGTCAGCGAGTTACCCCGCGTCGATATCCCGGCCTCCTGGGTCGATTTCGTGGTGGTGGCCGACAAGCCGTTCTACATCGAACCGCTGTTCACCCGCGACCCGCGCCACATCAAGCCTGTGCACGTGTTGATGGCGATGATGGCGATCCGCGGGATCTACGAAAAACACAACGTCCAGTCCCTGAACCACGGCATCGGTTTCAACACCGCCGCCATCGAATTGATCCTGCCGACCTACGGCGAATCCCTCGGCCTTAAAGGCAAGATCTGCCGCAACTGGACGCTCAATCCGCACCCAACCTTGATCCCGGCCATCGAAAGCGGTTGGGTCGAAAGCGTGCATTGCTTCGGCACTGAATTGGGCATGGAAAACTACATCGCCGCCCGGCCCGACGTGTTCTTCACCGGTCGCGATGGCTCCCTGCGTTCCAACCGGATGTTCTGCCAACTGGCCGGGCAATACGCGGTAGACCTGTTCATTGGCGCCACCCTGCAAGTCGACGGCGACGGCCATTCCTCCACCGTGACGCGCGGCCGCCTGGCTGGTTTCGGCGGTGCACCGAACATGGGCCATGACCCGCGCGGTCGCCGTCACGGCACCCCGGCCTGGCTCGACATGCGTCACGACGATGCGCCCGAAGCGCTGCTGGAGCGAGGCAAGAAACTCGTGGTGCAAATGGTCGAGACCTTCCAGGAGGGCGGTAAACCGACCTTCGTCGAAACCCTCGACGCGGTGGAAGTGGCGAAGAAAAGCGGCATGCCACTGGCGCCGATCATGATCTACGGCGACGACGTCACTCACCTGCTGACTGAAGAAGGCATCGCCTATCTCTACAAAGCGCGTTCGCTGGAAGAACGTCAGGCGATGATCGCGGCCGTTGCCGGAGTCACCGTGATCGGTCTGCGCCACAACCCGAAAGACACCGCGCGCATGCGCCGCGAAGGCCTGATCGCCTTGCCCGAAGACCTCGGCATCCGCCGCACCGACGCCACCCGCGAACTGCTGGCGGCGAAAAGCGTGGCCGATCTGGTCGAGTGGTCCGGTGGCCTCTACAACCCGCCCGCCAAGTTCAGGAGCTGGTAATGCACGCATTTAACCTGCAATCGAAAACCCTGTCCCTGGCTGAGCAGTTGGCGGATCTGGCCGTCGATGTGCTGATCGACGAAGCGGACCTGTCGCCGAAACCGGCATTGGTCGATCGTCGTGGCAATGGCGCGCACACCGATTTGCACCTTGGGCTGATGCACGCCTCGGCGCTGTCCCTGTGGCCTGCGTTCAAGGAAATGGCGGAAGCGGCCATCGAGTTCGGCGAGGTCGGTCTGCCGCTGCGCGAAGC
This sequence comes from Pseudomonas sp. GL-B-26, assembly GCF_019947405.1. Classification (NCBI taxonomy): domain Bacteria; kingdom Pseudomonadati; phylum Pseudomonadota; class Gammaproteobacteria; order Pseudomonadales; family Pseudomonadaceae; genus Pseudomonas; species Pseudomonas sp. GL-B-26. The sequence continues at coordinate 43,388 of NZ_JAGYGJ010000014.1, forward strand.
GATTGGCCTGATCGGTCGTGAAGGCGAGGAAGTGATGCTCGCCACCACGGGCGGCGTGAACACCCATCGCGGTGCAATCTGGGCCTTGGGCCTGTTGGTCGCTGCTGCCGCGCTGGAATCGACGAATACCAAGGCAAACGACGTGACTTTGCGTGCGGCACGTCTGGCCTTGCTCGACGACTGTTACGCGCCGCGTCCTCTGAGCCACGGCGCGCAAGTCGCCCAGCGTTACGGCGCTCGCGGTGCTCGTGAAGAAGCACAGCTCGGCTTCCCAGCAGTGATCCAGCGCGCACTGCCACAACTCAAACGCAGCCGCGCCCTAGGTCATGGCGAGCAGAACGCTCGCCTCGATGCCTTGCTGGCGATCATGACGAATCTGGCCGACACCTGCGTGCTCTACCGCGCAGGCGAACAAGGCCTGCAGACCATGCAACTCGGCGCCCAAGCCGTACTCGATGCGGGCGGCAGTGCCAGCCTCGCCGGTCGCCGTCGTTTGCATGAGCTGGACCAACAACTCATCGCGTTGAATGCCTCGCCCGGCGGCGCTGCCGACTTGCTCGCAGCCTGCCTGTTCATCGACCGCATCGAGTCTGGCGACGGCCTCATCCAGGGAGCTTTCTGATGGAAACCTTATCTTTTGAATTCCCCGCCGGGCAGCCGCCACGCGACCGGACGCTGGTGGGCTGTGTCGGCTCGGGCGATCTGGAAGTGCTGATCGAACCCGGACAGGCCGGCAAACTGACGATCAAGGTGCAGACCTCGGTCAACGGCGCCGAACAACGCTGGCAGCATCTGTTTGCGCGGATGTTCGACGGTCAGACACCGCCCGCGATGGCGATCGATATCCACGACTTCGGCGCGACGCCGGGTGTGGTGCGCTTGCGTCTGGAACAAGGCTTTGAGGAGATCGGCCATGACTGATCTCCTCCAGCCATCCCTACAAAGACGCAGCTTCGTCGAACTCGGTGCCCGGCAACGTGCCAAGGCGTTGCTCGACGCCGGTACCTTCCGTGAATTGCTCGACCCGTTTCAACGCGTCATGTCGCCATGGCTGTCGCGCCAGGGCGTGGTGCCGCAAGCCGATGACGGCGTGGTGATCGCCAAGGGCAGCATCGGCGGTTTGCCGGTGGTGATCGCCGCCATTGAAGGTGCATTCCAGGGCGGCAGCCTCGGTGAGGTCGGCGGGGCGAAGATTGCCGGTGCGCTGGAGTTGGCGGCCGAAGACAACCGCAACGGTGTTCCCACTCGCGCCGTGTTGCTGCTGGAAACCGGTGGCGTACGTTTGCAGGAGGCCAATCTCGGGCTGGCGGCGATTGCCGATATTCATGCGGCGATTGTCGATCTGCGCCAATACCAGCCAGTGGTTGGTGTGGTGGCGGGCAGCGTCGGCTGCTTTGGCGGGATGTCGATTGCCGCAGGGTTGTGCAGCTATTTGCTGGTGACTCAGGAAGCGCGGCTTGGCCTGAACGGTCCGCAAGTGATCGAACAGGAAGCCGGGCTTGAGGAATACGACTCCCGTGATCGTCCCTTCATCTGGAGCCTGACCGGTGGCGAGCAACGTTTCGCCAGCGGTTTGGTGGATCGTTTTGTCGCTGACGACGTGGCGCAGGTTCAGCAGCAGGTCAGCGAATTGCTTAAGCAAGGTTTGCCGGAACAGCAACGCAGCCGTCAGGCCGAGCTGTTCCTGCAACGGCTGGCCCGTCTGGACGCCGAACCGCAAATCGAGCCGTCGACGGTTCGCGATCTGTATCAAGGAGAGCGCTCATGAGTTCGTATTCCCTGAGAGGTTTGAACTGGTTCAACGCCTTGAGTGCGGGCGCGAAACCGGTGGATGGTTTACCCGCTTCATTGATGGTTGCCGACGGTGTCTTGGGTGACCAGCCCGTTCGTTTTATCGCGGTGGTGGCTGATCCCGACAACCGTTTCGTCCGCGCCCGCAATGGCGAGGTCGGTTTGCTGGAAGGTTGGGGACTGGCCAAAGCCGTGGATGAAGTCATCGCGGCCGATCTGGATAAACCGCAGAAACGCGCCTTGATCGCCATCGTCGACGTGCCGAGTCAGGCCTACGGTCGGCGCGAAGAAGCACTCGGCATTCATCAGGCCTTGGCCGGCGCGGCAGACAGTTATGCCCGCGCCCGACTGGCCGGCCATGCCGTGATCGGTTTGCTGGTGGGCAAGGCGATGTCCGGGGCGTTTCTGGCTCATGGGTATCAGGCCAATCGGCTGATCGCCCTGCGCGATCCCGGCGTGATGGTTCACGCGATGGGTAAAGCTTCGGCGGCGCGGGTGACGTTGCGCAGCGTCGAAGAACTCGAAGCACTGGCCGCCAGCGTGCCGCCGATGGCGTATGACATCGACAGTTACGCGAGCCTTGGGTTGCTCTGGGAAACCTTGTCGGTGCAACAGATCGAGCAGCCGACGGCGGCGGATCTGTCGCGCGTGACTGAATGCCTGACCCAGGCGATTGGCGATGTCGCCACCAGTGGCCGCGACCTGAGCAGCCGCTTGGGCGCGAGCAACCGCGCGGCGTCGAGTCAGGTTCGCCAATTGCTGAGAGAGCAGTGGTGAACACGCTTCTGGCCCACGACCTGCTCTGGGGGCTGGCTCCAGAGCAGTTGCCTGCGGATGCGCCTTCGTGGGTGATCGAGTCGATCAGTGCGGGTCAACCGGTGGTGGTTCGGCGTGCGTTGAGCGCGACGGATCACATCGCGGTCGGCGTGCGCGGGCGCTTGCGTGAGCAGCGGTATGCGACGGTGATGTCGGTCGATGCGATCCAGCGTCAAGTCCGGCCGGAAGCGCTTTGCCATGTCTCGATTGATCGGGATTTGCCTGCAGTGCGTGCCCTCAATCAACTGCGGCCGATGCTCGATTCCTGTGAGTGGGTTTGGGGTGTCAGCGGCAGTGCCGGATTTGAATTGGCCAGCGGTATTCAGGCATTGCATGAGGGCAGTGATCTCGACTTGATCCTGCGTACACCGCAGCCGTTGGATCGTTCTCAGGCACAGGAAATGCTGAGGGTGCTTGATGCGTCTTTCTGCAAGGTGGACATGCAATTGCAGACACCTTTCGGTGCTGTCGCCCTGCGCGAATGGGCCGGTCCCTCGAAACGGGTCCTGCTAAAAAACGCCAGTGAAGCCTGTCTGGTCACCAATCCCTGGAACCCACAGGAGCAAGCAGCGTGAGCAGTTTGCTGGTGTTCCCCGGCCAGGGCGCGCAGCAGCCGGGCATGCTGCATCGTTTGCCTGTGGAAACAGTGATCGAGGCAAGTGAAGTCCTCGGGGAAGACGCTTTTCTTCTGGATTCTGCCGAAGCGCTGAAGTCGACAAGAGCGGTTCAGCTCTGCCTGCTGATCGCCGGCGTCGCGGCTTCACGACAGTTGTTAATGACGGCGGATTACGTGGCGGGATTGTCCATCGGCGCTTACCCGGCAGCGGTGGTCGCTGGCGCCTTGAGTTTCAGCGATGCGCTGCATCTGGTGAGCCTGCGCGGTGAGTTGATGCAGCAGGCTTATCCACAGGGTTACGGCATGACCGCGATCATGGGGCTGGATTTGTCCACAGTGGAAGGCTTGCTCGCGCAAGTTCACAGCGACGCAACACCGGTTTACCTGGCCAACATCAACGCCGATAACCAGGTGGTCATTGCCGGCAGCGATGGCGCGATGAAAGCAGTGGCCGAGTTGGCGAAAGCTCGCGGTGCAGGTCTGGCCAAACGTCTGGCCGTCAGCGTGCCGTCCCACTGCCCGCTACTGGAAACACCGGCGAAAACCCTGGCCGAAGCCTTCGCCAAGGTGCAGCTGAAAACACCGACGCTGGGCTACCTGAGCGGCAGTCGCGCCCGGCCCGTCATCAACACTGAAGCCTTGCGCGACGACCTGGCGTTCAACATGTGCCGCGTGGTGGATTGGCGCGGCACGGTACAAAGCGCCTACGAGCGCGGCGTACGTCTACAGATCGAACTGCCGCCCGGTGCGGTGCTGACCGGGCTGGCGCGCCGGGTGTTCGAGCAGGGCACCGTGATTGCCTTCGACGGTGCGCGGCTCGATACCTTGCAGGCGCTGTTGCGTGAGGAGGGAAGCCGCCAACCCTAGAACACCGACTCAGGCCTTCGAACAACAAAAACAACATTCGACGATGCACTTTGAGGACAACAACAATGATTATTTATGGTGTGGCGCTGTTGGCGATTTGTACGCTGGCAGGGGTGATCGTGGGGGACATGCTCGGCGTGTTGCTGGGCGTGAAATCAAACGTCGGTGGCGTCGGGATCGCGATGATCCTGCTGATCTGCGCGCGGTTGTGGATGCATAAACGCGGCGGCATGACCAAGGATTGCGAGATGGGCGTCGGTTTCTGGGGCGCCATGTACATTCCCGTCGTGGTCGCGATGGCCGCGCAACAGAACGTCGTCACCGCCCTGCACGGTGGTCCGGTGGCGGTGCTCGCGGCGATTGGTTCGGTAGTGATCTGCGGTTGCACCATTGCGCTGATCAGCCGGACTCACAAAGGCGAACCGTTGCCCGATGAACCGGCGGACATCACGCCGGTTGGCACTCCAGTAGGAGGTCGTTGATATGTGGGATCTCATTGAAAAAGGTCTGGAACATAACGGTCTGGTGACGGCGTTCGCGTTCGTCGGCGTGATCATGTGGGTGTCGGTGGTGTTGTCCAAGCGCCTGACGTTCGGACGGATTCACGGTTCGGCGATTGCCATTGTGATTGGGCTTGTTCTGGCCTGGGTCGGCGGCACCCTGACTGGCGGGCAAAAAGGCCTGGCGGACCTGACGCTGTTTTCCGGCATCGGTCTGATGGGCGGCGCGATGCTGCGGGACTTTGCGATCGTCGCCACGGCATTCGAAGTGCAGGCCACCGAAGCGAAAAAGGCTGGTTTGATCGGCGTGATTGCGCTGCTGCTGGGCACGATTCTGCCGTTCATTGTTGGTGCGAGCATGGCCTGGGTGTTCGGTTATCGCGATGCGATCAGCATGACCACCATCGGCGCGGGTGCGGTGACCTACATCGTCGGGCCGGTGACCGGGGCGGCAATTGGTGCCAGTTCGGATGTGGTGGCGTTGTCGATTGCCACCGGGTTGATCAAGGCGATTCTGGTGATGGTTGGCACACCGATGGCGGCACGCTGGATGGGGCTGGATAACCCGCGCTCGGCGATGGTGTTTGGTGGGTTGGCTGGCACCGTCAGCGGTGTGACGGCCGGGTTGGCGGCGACGGATCGGCGGTTGGTGCCTTATGGGGCGTTGACGGCGACGTTTCACACCGGGCTTGGGTGCTTGCTTGGGCCTTCGCTGCTGTACTTCATTGTTCGCGGGATTGTGGGGTAAAGGTCGAGAACCACCCCTCACCCCAGCCCTCTCCCCAAAGGGGAGAGGGGGAAAGGGAGCCGATCTCCATGGTTTTCAAAACCTGAGTTCGACTCGATATTTCAGGTCGATGTAGCTTGAAAGAACAACTCGGTCAGCTCCCTCTCCCCTCTGGGGAGAGGGCTGGGGTGAGGGGTGGTTCTTAGTCACACCACAGCATTCCGATTCGCATACATCCGACACTCAGCCAACAACGCCAACAGATTCGGATCCCGCTCCTTGGCCTTCAAGAACACCACCCCAATGTGCTGCTGCAACCGATACTTTTCCTGCAACGGAATCAGCTTCACCCGGTTCTCATACACCGCCGCAATCCGTCCCGGCAGCAACGCATAACCCACGCCCGAGCTGACCATGCTCAGCAGAGTGAAGATGTCGTTGACCTGCATCGCCACCTTCGGTTCGAACCCCGCCTGCTTGAACACCCGATTACCGTCCTGGTGCGTGGCAAAGCCCTGGGTCAGCGTAATGAACGTCTCATCGCGCACTTCGGCAAGGTCGACCTCGGCCCGTTGGGCAAACTTTGAATCCGCCGGTGTGGCGAGAAAGATGTCGTCGGAAAACAGCGGAATCTGCTCGCAGTCCGGGTCGTTGACGCTCTCGTCCAACGACACCAGGATCGCGTCGACTTCCATGTTCTTGAGCTTGTACAGCAGGTCGAAGTTCGAGCCGAGGATCAGGTCGATGTTGAGTTCGCTGCGGCGGATCTTCAGGCCCATGATCAGCTGCGGCACGGTCTTCACCGTCAGCGAATACAGCGAGCCGAGCTTGAAGCGCTCGGCGGAGAACCCGGCGGCTTCGCGGGTCAGGCGCACGGTTTCGACCACGTCCTGAATCAGCTTCTGCGCCCGTTCTTCCAACACATAAGCGCTTTCCAGCGGTGTGAGATTGCGGCCTTCGTGCTTGAACAGCGGGCAGCGCAGGGCGCTTTCCAGGGAGTGGATCGCCCGGTGCACGCTGACATTGCTGGTCTGCAATTCGGCGGCAGCCCGGGCCAGGTTGCCGGTGCGCATGAAGGCCAGGAACACCTCGAGTTTTTTCAGGGTCAACTCTTCATCGATCAGCATGATGCAGACTCTTTTTGGAATGGCTCGATTGTGCACGTATGTGGGTTCTTGGGGGATTTGTGTTTTGAAACATTGCGCTTTTAACCTTCAGGCGTGAGCCTTACGCGATGTTGCAACGAATCTTGAGGTGAGCAACACATGTATCACGGGGAAAGATTGAACGCCTGGACGCATCTGGTCGGGGCGGTGGCAGCGGTGGTCGGGGTGGTATGGATGCTGGTGATCGCCGGCATGGACGGCAGCCCGTGGAAGATCGTCAGCGTGGCGATTTACGGGTTTACCTTGCTGGTGCTTTACAGCGCGTCGACCGTTTACCACAGCGTGCGTGGGCGCAAGAAAGCGATCATGCAGAAGGTCGATCACTTTTCGATCTACCTGCTGATTGCCGGCAGCTACACGCCATTCTGTCTCGTGACCCTACGCGGGCCGTGGGGCTGGACGCTGTTCGGGATTGTCTGGGGATTGGCGCTGATCGGCATCCTGCAAGAGATCAAACCGCGTTCGGAAGCGCGGATTCTGTCGATCGTGATCTACGCGGTGATGGGCTGGATCGTGCTGGTGGCGGTCAAGCCGTTACTGGCGGCGTTGGGCAGTACAGGTTTCGCCTGGCTGGCGTCGGGCGGCGTGCTGTACACCGTGGGCATTATCTTTTTTGCCCTCGATCATCGTTTGCGCCATGCCCACGGGATCTGGCACCTGTTCGTGATCGCCGGGAGTTTGCTGCACTTCGTGGCGATTCTGTTTTATGTCCTTTAAGGCCGCTACGGGATCAAGCGGTCCAGTTGTGCCTGCGCCCGTCGGCTGAACACCTGCAACAAGTCGCTCAGGGTGTGGGGCGGCGGTTCGTCGGCGCGGGTGACCGCGTACAGGGTAATCGGTAGTGCTGGCGCCAGAGGTCGAATCGCCGTGGTGGCGGGGGATGCGCCGAGCGCGGTAAACGGATCGATCACCGCCAGCCCGGCACCGGATTCAACCATCGCCCGCGCCAGCGAATAGGTCTGCACGGCAATGCGAACCCGTGGCGGCGGATCGACCGCCTCAAGGTAGCTGTCGAGTCTGGCCGCCAACGGGTCGGCGCTGGACAGGCCGATCAGCGGCGCACCGGCCAGTTCGATCAATGGCAACGGTTGGCTCAAGGCGTCGTCGGTCCAATAGCCCAACGGCGCCAGCGCCACCAAAACCCCGCAGGCCAAGACTTGCGCCTTCAAGCCTGGATGATCCGGCGGTTGCAAGGTCAGCGCGACATCCACTTCACGCATCAACAAGTTCTGCATCAGCTCACGGCTGTGGGCGCTGGACAATTCGCAGACGATGTCCGGGTAGCGTTGCGTCCACTCGTTGATGGCCGGCGGCAGCAGCGACAGGGCCAGCGCCGGGATCGCGCCGATCCGTACGCTGTGACCCGGCTCGCGCCGCAGGCTCTGGGCCAGACGTCGCACGCCTTGCAGGCTTTCGGTGACCTTGTCGACCTCGCGCTCAAGCTCCAGCGCTTCGGGCGTAGCCTGCAATTTTCCGCGCACCCGCAGGAACAACGGAAAGCCCAGTTGCTGCTCGGCGTGTTGCAGCACTTTGCTCACCGCCGGCTGCGACACGTGCAGCAACTGTGCGGCGCCACTGACCGAACCGGTCTGGCGAATGGCCTGGAAAATCTCGATGTGTCGCAGTCGCATGGCAAGTCCATAACCTTTGTTTATGGGTCAGGCATCTTTAAGCATTGTTCAAGGTCTGTCACCTGGTCCTAACCTGAAGCCTGTTTCAACAACGGTTAAGGACAGACATGGCTCATCGGGTTTGCATCATCGGTGGCGGCGTCATCGGGCTGACGACAGCTTACGCACTGGTGCGCGACGGCATCGACGTGACGCTGATCGAGGCCCGGGATTCGCTGGGCAGCGAGACCAGTTTCGCCAACGGCGGCCAGTTGTCCTACCGTTACGTCGCGCCACTGGCCGATGCCGGCGTACCGTTGCAGGCGCTTGGCTGGATGCTGTGCGGTGACTCGCCGTTGAAGCTGCGTCTGCGCCTGGACCCGGCGCAATGGCGCTGGATGGCGTCCTTCCTGGCGGCCTGCCGTCGTTCGGTGAATCAGCGCAACGGCGCGCACCTGCTGCGTCTGGCGCTGCTGAGCCAGTCCACGCTGCAAGGCTGGCGCGAAGAAGACCGCCTCGACGGTTTCGACTGGCGACGCAACGGCAAACTGGTGACATTTCGTGAAGCCGCGAGTTTTGAGCATGCGCGCCATGGCCTGGCCGATCCGCAACAGCAGCACGTGTTGTCGCGGGCCGAATGCGCACAGTTGGAGCCTGCACTGGCCGAGGCGCCGTTTGTGGGCGCGATTTATACCCCTGACGAAGAGGTCGCCGATTGCCATGCTTTCTGCCAGCAACTGCAGGCTCGGCTTCAGGCGTCGGGGCGTTGCGAGTTTTTGCTCGGGCGCAAGGTCACCGGCATTCGCCACGCGGACGGCGCGGTGCAGGCCGTCGAAATGGGGTCGCAGGTGCTGGCGGTCGAGCAACTGGTGATTGCCGCCGGTCATCGCAGTCCGGCGTTGACGCTGCCCGGCATGAACCTGCCGCTGTACCCGCTCAAGGGCTACAGCCTGACCTTGCCCATCCGCGCCGAACATCGTGCGCCGGAGCTGAGCATCACCGATTACAACCGCAAGATTGTTTACGCCCGCATCGGTGAACAGCTGCGCGTGGCGGCGATGGTCGACATTGTCGGTTTCGACACGGCGCTCGACCCCAAACGGCTGGCGCTGATCAAGCGCCAGGCGCAGGAAACCTTACCCAATGCCGGCGATTACGACGCCGCCATCGAATGGGCCGGCATGCGCCCGGCCACCCCCAGCGGTGTGCCGTTGATTGGCGCCACGGCATACCGCAATCTCTGGCTCAATCTCGGTCATGGCGCCCTGGGTTTTACCCTGGCCTGTGGCAGTGCCCGGGTGCTCAGCGAGTTGATCGCCCGGCGCACACCTTCAATCGAAATGCAGGGCCTCGCCCCCCGCGTCGCCTGACTTGAAAAGGAAAAACCGATGAGCATCAACCGTATCAACAGCAATAGCCGACTCTCTGGCGCGGTGACCTTTGGCGATCTGGTGTTTCTCTCGGGGCAGGTTCCGGGTGATAGCACCGACGTCACCGGTCAAACCGCTGAGGTGCTGGCGAAAATCGATGCGTTGTTGGCCGAAGCTGGCAGTGACAAGGATCATCTGCTCAACGCGACCATTTACCTGAACGACATTGGCCGCGATTTCGCTGCCATGAACGAGGTCTGGTCGCAGTGGCTGTCACCGGGCAACGCGCCGACCCGCACTACCTTGCAAGCGCAACTGGCCCGACCAGAGGTTCTGGTGGAAATCACCGTGATCGCCGCCCGCCGCTAATCGCTCTACCCACAACGGAGAATAACAATGCAAAAAATCACGTTGATCGGCTGCACCCTCGGCCTGCTGCTCGCCAGTCAGGTCCAGGCCAACGAAGCGCCATTGACCGGCACGCTGAACAAGGTCGCCAATGCCAAGAGCATCACGCTGGGCTATCGCGATGCGTCGGTGCCGTTCTCTTACGTGGGTGATCACACGGGGCAGCCGATGGGCTATTCGGTGGACCTGGCGAGTAAGATTGTCGAGCGAATCAAGCAGAAGCTTGAGCTGCCGGATCTGCAGGTGAAGTACAACCTGGTGACCTCGCAAACGCGCATTCCGCTGGTGCAAAACGGCACGGTCGACCTTGAGTGCGGCTCCACCGGCGTGACCGCCGAGCGCATGCAGCAAGTGGCGTTTTCCTACGGGTTTATCTACGTGAAGGGTCAGTTGCTCACGGCGAAGGACAGCGGCATCAAGAGTTTCGCCGACCTGCGTGGCAAGAACGTCGTGACCACCGCCGGCACCACCAACGAGCGGTTTCTGAAGAGCTACAACGTCGATAACAAGATCGATATGTTCGTGATCAGCGCCAAGGACCACGGCGAAGCGTTCCAGATGCTGCAGTCAGGTCGGGCGGCGGCGTTCTATATGGATGACGCGCTGCTTTACGGCGAACGCGCCAAGGCTCGCGATCCGCATAACTGGGTTGTGGTGGGTGAGGAGCAGTCGCGGGAAATCTACAGCTGCATGGTGCGCAAGGATGATCCGCAGTTTCTTGCGTTGGTGAACTCGACCCTCGCCGATCTGTACAGTTCGGGTGAGATCAATGGCATCTATCAGCGCTGGTTCCAGCAACCGATTCCACCCAAAGGCCTGAACCTGGAATTCCCGATGACCAGCGAACTGAAAGCAATCATCGCTAAACCGGTGAGTGATCCGGTGCAGTAGTTTTTTTGTTTTTTATGTCTTGTAAACCGCGTCGCCGGCCTTCGCGAGCAAGCCCGCTCCCACATTAGATCTGCGGTCAACACAGTATCTGTGAACACCTGAGATCAAGAGTGGGAGCGGGCTTGCTCGCGAAGAGGCCCTAGAAGTCGCCCCAAAGCTGTTGGGCTACCGCCAATGCCACGACGGGCGCGGTTTCGGTGCGCAACACGCGAGGGCCGAGGCGGGCGGCGTGAAAACCGCCAGCCTTGGCCTGCTCGACTTCAGCGTCGGACAACCCGCCTTCCGGGCCGATCAAAAACGCCAGCGTCGCCGGTTTCGCATGGCTCACCAGCGGCTCGGCCACCGGATGCAGTACCAGTTTCAATTCGGCCTCCGTCTGCTTCAACCAATCCGCCAACAGCAGCGGCGGGTGAATCACCGGCACCCGTGAACGCCCACACTGCTCGCAAGCGCTGATTGCCACCTGGCGCCAGTGCATCAGGCGTTTGTCGGCGCGCTCATCTTTCAGCCGGACTTCACAGCGGTCGCTGAAGATCGGGGTGATGTCAGTCACCCCCAGTTCGGTGGCTTTCTGAATCGCCCAATCCATCCGCTCGCCACGGGACAAGCCCTGGCCGAGATGGATCGACAATGGCGACTCGACCTGCCCGGCGAAGCTTTCATCGATCTGCACCACGACGCGCTTCTTGCCGACCTCCACCAGCGTGGCGCGAAACTCCTGGCCCGAACCGTCGAACAGTTGCAACGCATCACCCTCGGCCATGCGCAACACGCGGCTGATGTAATGGGCCTGGGCCTCAGGCAACTCGTGTTCGCCGGTGCTCAAGGGGGCGTCGATAAAGAAGCGGGACAGTCTCATGCTGGGTCTCTAAAAAATTGGATCGGAGTTGCTTTTGTGGCGAGGGGGTTTACCCCCGTTGGACTGCGCAGCAGTCCCATTTTTAGGGCCGCTTCGCGACCCAACGGGGGTAAACCCCCTCGCCACAGGGAACTGCGTTGGTCTTTAGCCTGGATCGCGGAAGCCTGGGTGGAAGTCCTTCGGCACCGCCACGCTGACGCTGTCACGAGTCGCAATGTCGATGCCTTCGCTGGCCACTTCGGCCAGGAAGTCTATTTGATCAGGCGTGATCACGTACGGCGGCAGGAAGTACACCACGCTGCCCAACGGTCGAAGTAAAGCACCACGCTCCAACGCATGCTGAAACACTTTCAAGCCGCGACGTTCCTGCCATGGATACGCTTCCTTGGTGGCCTTGTCCTTGACCATCTCGATGGCCAGCACCATGCCGGTCTGACGCACTTCCGAAACGTTCGGGTGATCGGCCAGATGCGCGGTGGCGCTGGCCATGCGCTGAGCCAGCGCCTTGTTGTTCTCGATGACGTTGTCTTCTTCGAAGATATCCAGCGTCGCCAAGGCTGCCGCGCACGCCAGCGGATTGCCGGTGTAGCTGTGGGAGTGCAGGAAGGCGCGCAGGGTCGGGTAGTCGTCGTAGAAAGCGCTGTAGACATCTTCGGTGGTCACACAAGCCGCCAGCGGCAGGTAACCGCCGGTCAGGGCCTTGGACAGGCAGAGGAAGTCCGGACGGATGCCAGCCTGTTCACAGGCGAACATCGTCCCGGTGCGGCCGAAGCCGACGGCGATTTCGTCGTGGATCAGGTGCACGCCATAGCGGTCGCAGGCTTCGCGCAGCAGTTTCAGATAAACCGGGTGGTACATGCGCATGCCGCCGGCGCCCTGGATCAGCGGCTCGACGATCACTGCGGCGACGGTGTCGTGATTCTCGGCCAGGGTTTGTTCCATGGCGGCGAACATGTTGCGCGAATGTTCTTCCCAGCTCATGCCTTCCGGACGCAGGTAGCAATCGGGGCTCGGCACCTTGATGGTGTCCAGCAAAAGGGCCTTGTAGGTTTCGGTGAACAGCGGAACATCGCCCACCGACATCGCCGCCATGGTTTCGCCGTGGTAGCTGTTGGTCAGGGTGACGAAGCGCTTCTTGTTCGGCTGACCGCGGTTGAGCCAGTAGTGAAAGCTCATTTTCAGCGCGACTTCGATGCAGGACGAACCGTTATCGGCGTAGAAGCATCGGGTCAGACCTTCCGGCGTCATTTTCACCAGGCGCTCGGACAACTCAATCACTGGCTGATGGCTGAAACCGGCAAGGATCACGTGCTCCAGTTGATCGACCTGATCCTTGATGCGCTGGTTGATCCGCGGGTTGGCGTGACCGAACACGTTGACCCACCAGGAGCTGACGGCGTCGAGGTAGCGTTTGCCTTCGAAGTCTTCCAGCCAAACACCTTCACCGCGTTTGATCGGGATCAGCGGCAGCTGTTCGTGGTCTTTCATCTGGGTGCAGGGATGCCACAACACCGCGAGATCGCGTTGCATCCACTGATTATTCAGGCCCATTTTCAGTCTCCTCGAGGCGGCTCGCGACATGCGCGGGCAAACAATCGCGCAAGCCTATGCAATGCGTGACGTCGGGACAACCCATTGTGTCGATTGAGCTACTTTGTATAGGTGGATAGACGTCGCTGGCGGCCTTTTGATGCCTGACGTATTCTTCGCGGTTCTTTGAGTCGTCTGACTCGCAAAACCGCTATTTCCTACGTGTATTTCCGGAGTTCGCTGAATGTCTGCTGGTTGGCTGCGCGCCTGTGCGCTGGTGATGTTGGGGCTGTTCAGCGTGTCTGCGCTGGCCAAGGATAAAACGGCGATCGTGATCGGCGGAGGGCTGTCTGGCCTCACCGCGGCTTACGAACTGCAAAACAAGGGCTGGCAGGTCACCCTGCTGGAAGCCAAATCGAGCATGGGCGGTCGCTCCGGCATGGCCACCAGTGAGTGGATCGGCAACGACAAGACCCAACCGGTTCTGAACAAGTACGTATCGACCTTCAAGCTGAGCACCACGCCGGCCCCAGAGTTCGTGCGGACCCCGAGTTACCTGATTGACGGTGAGTATTTCACTGCCGCCGATCTGGCAACCAAGCAACCGGCCACCAGCGACGCGCTTAAACGCTACGAAAAGACCCTGGACGATCTGGCGCGTTCGATCGAAGACCCGCAGAACCCGGCGGCCAACAGCACACTGTTCGCCCTGGACCAGATCAACGTGTCCAACTGGCTCGACCGTCTGAATCTGCCAGCCACGGCACGTCAGTTGGTGAATCAGCAGATTCGTACCCGTTATGACGAACCGTCGCGCCTGTCGCTGCTGTACTTCGCACAGCAAAGCCGCGTTTACCGTGGCGTTGCCGACCGTGACCTGCGCGCTTCGCGTCTGCTCGGCGGTAGCCCGGTGTTGGCTCAGGCGTTCGTCAAACAACTGAAAACCATCAAGACCAGCTCTCCGGTCTCGGCGATCACCCAGGACAAGGACGGTGTGACCGTCAAAGTCGGCAGCGTTGGCTATCAGGCTGACTACGTCGTCGTGGCCGTGCCACTGCGCGCCCTGAACAAGATCCAGATGACGCCGTCGCTGGATGCCCAGCACATGGGCGCGATCAAGGGCACCAACTACGGTTGGCGCGACCAGATCATGTTGAAGTTCAAGACGCCCGTGTGGGAAAGCAAGGCGCGGATGACCGGCGAGATCTACAGCAACACCGGTCTGGGCATGTTGTGGGTTGAGCCGGCGCTGAAGGGCGGCGCCAACGTGGTGATCAATCTGTCCGGCGACAACGCGCGTGTGATGCAGGCCTTCGGCGACAAGCAGATCGCCGATCAGGTGCTGATCCGTCTGCACGCCTTTTATCCACAGGCACGCGGTTCGTTCACCGGTTATGAGATCCGCCGTTACAGCAACGACCCATCGATGGGCGGCGCTTACCTGGCGTTCGGCCCTGGCCAGATCAGCAAGTACTGGCGTCTGTGGGAGCGTCCGATTCAGCGTGTAGCCTTTGCCGGCGAACACACTGATACCTTGTACCCGGGCACGCTGGAAGGCGCATTGCGTACCGGTCAGCGGGCGGCCAGTCAGGTAGAAGACCTGGCGGCCGGCAAGTCGTTTGAACCGGCGAAAGTTGTTCCGGCAGCGACCGTTGCGGCGGCCGGCGCGGTGGCGGCGAAGAAAGGTAACTTCTTCACCAACCTGTTCGGTGGTTCTGACGACAAACCGGCACCGGTCAAGGCGCCAGAGCCAGTGGCACCGGTTGCTCCGGCACCGGCTCCAACACCTGAGCCGGCCCCAGTACCAGCGCCGGTCGAAGCGCCGAAACCAGCGGCACCGGTGAAAGCCGAACCCGCCAAAAAAGCCCCGGCCAAGGCAGCGGTGAAAAAACCTGCGGCCAAAGCCGAGGCTAAAAAGACCCCGGCGAAGAAGGCTGAACCGGCGAAGAAAGTAGCGGCCAAGCCCGCTGCGACTCCGGCGACAGTTACTAAAGCGCAGTAAGCTTTGGGACTAAAAAAACGCGGCAGAAATGCCGCGTTTTTTTATGCCCGAAGAAAAACCACTATCAAGAATCGAATAAATCCTGAGGCGCAGGTGTTCTTTAGTTGGACTTCATTTTTTCTTACACAGGGATCTTTAATCTTTCCTTAACTCACCTATTTCAGACTCTTCATCGTATTTCTCGATATTTCAAAGCGAAATTTTCCGCTTTTACTCGATAGATAACTCGATAGTCTTGTTCGCAGTTCTCACAGGATTTGGGCAATGCAGCTACGTAATACTTCTTCGCGCTACGGTTGGGTCAGCATCTTCATGCACTGGGGCGTGGCGCTGGCGGTCTTCGGTCTGTTTGCGTTGGGCTTGTGGATGGTCGGTCTCGACTACTACAGCACCTGGCGCAAAGACGCGCCCGACTTGCACAAGAGCATTGGCCTGGTGTTGTTAGCCGTCATGGTCCTACGGGTGCTGTGGCGTTTCATCAGCCCGCCGCCGCCAGTACTGGAAAGCTATAACCGCATGACGCGCATTGGCGCCAAGTTCGGGCACTCGTTCCTGTACCTCAGTCTGTTCGCTGTGATGATTGCCGGTTACCTGATTTCCACCGCAGACGGTGTCGGGATTCCGGTGTTTGGCCTGTTTGAAGTTCCTGCACTGATATCCGGACTACCGGATCAGGCAGACACAGCCGGTGTGATTCATTTGTACCTGGCCTGGGCGCTGGTAATTTTTTCCGGTCTCCATGCGTTGGCAGCACTGAAACACCACTTTATTGATCGTGATGCGACCCTGACGCGAATGCTGGGGCGCAAAGCCTGATGTTCAATCTCGACTCCAAAGGAATAGAAAGCATGTTGAAAAAGACGTTCGCCGCTCTGGCAATCGGTTCTGCTCTGCTGTCCGCTAACGTGATGGCAGCTGACTACGTTGTCGACAAGGAAGGCCAGCACGCCTTCGTTGACTTCAAGATCAGCCACCTGGGCTACAGCTTCATCACCGGTACCTTCAAGGACATCGACGGCAAGTTCAGCTTCGACGCTGCCAAGCCTGAAGCCAGCAAGATCGAGTTCAACGTAAACACCGCCAGCGTGTTCACCAACCATGCCGAGCGCGATAAGCACATCGCCAGCGGTGATTTCCTGAATGTGAGCAAGTTCGCCAAAGCCACGTTCGTTTCCACCAGCGTCAAACCCACCGGTAAAAACGCCGCGGGTAAAGACACTGCTGACGTGACCGGTGACCTGACCCTGCTGGGCGTGACCAAGCCAGTCGTGGTCAAGGCCACTTTCCTGGGTGAAGGCAAGGATCCATGGGGCGGCTACCGTGCCGGCTTCGAAGGCACTACCAGCATCAAGCGTTCCGATTTCGGCAAGCAGAAAGACCTGGGTCCAGCGTCCGACGCGGTCGAGTTGTACGTAACCTTTGAAGGTGTGAAAGCGAAGTAATGCTGAGACCGTAGGAGCTGCCGCAGGCTGCGATCTTTTGATCTTATAAAGATCGTCCGAACGCGGCCCGAGCCTTCGCCAGCTCCTACAAAAGCAGTTTGCAGCGCCCAAAAAAATGCCCCGGATCGCGAGATCCGGGGCATTTTTCATATCAGCGTTAAATCAGCGATTGCGGGTCAGCAACGCTGGTTTCTCGCCGCGTGGACGGCCTGGCAGTTGATCAAGTTGCTCGGGAGTCGGGAAACGATCGGTTTTCGACTCCTTGTGAATGATCTTCGGTGCCGGGCCGCGCGGGTTTTGCACGGCCGGTTCCGAACGCGGCTGATCGTCACGAGCCGGGCGGCGGTTGCGGGACTCTTCGCGACGGGCCTGGCCGTCACGTGGAGCACCGTTGCGTGGGCCGCTGCGCTTGGCCGGCGGCGTGCCGGTGGTGGCGCCATCGCTGCTGCGAGGGCCGCTTTGACGACCCTGAGGCTTGGCGCCGCCGGTGCGCGGAGTACCTGCGCCAGCTGCCGTGCCTTGTACCGGAGCACCCGGACGACGACCACGGCCCTGAGCCGGTTTGGCTTGAGGAACGTAGTCGACGCGGTTACCGAAGTTATCGATATCGTCGTCCAGGAACTCGTCCGGAGCACGGTCTGCAGCAGCAGCGCGTGGCGCTGGACGCTGTTGCTCGCGAGCCGGAGTGCCTTCACGTGGCTTGTGTTCACGCGCCGGGCGATCGCCACGGCCAGTGGCTGCAGGTTTTTCCTTGCCGCCCTTGTCCTTGCCTTTGTCTTTACGACCGCCGCCACCGCCAGTGCCGTTCGGACCGTCGCCGCGCGGGCCACGTGGGTTGCGCGGGTTACGCACATCCGGACGCTCGCGGACTTCTGGTTTCTCGGCTTCTACAGCGCTGGAATCGAAGCCCATCAGGTTGCCGTCGGCAATCTTCTGCTTGGTCATGCGTTCGATGCTTTTCAGCAGCTTTTCTTCGTCCGGAGCGACCAGCGAGATTGCCTCGCCCGAACGACCGGCACGGCCGGTACGACCGATACGGTGAACGTAATCTTCGTCGACGTTTGGCAATTCGAAGTTGACCACGTGTGGCAACTGATCGATGTCCAGGCCGCGAGCGGCGATGTCGGTGGCGACCAGGATGCGCACTTCGCCGGCCTTGAAGTCGGCCAGGGCTTTGGTGCGAGCGTTCTGGCTCTTGTTACCGTGGATTGCAACGGCGCTGAGGCCGTGTTTGTCCAGGTACTCGGCCAGGCGGTTGGCGCCGTGCTTGGTGCGGGTGAACACCAGCACCTGTTCCCAGGCGCCAGCGGTGATCAGGTGCGCCAGCAACGAGCGCTTGTGGCTGGCGGCCAGGCGGAATACGCGCTGTTCGATACGCTCGACCGTGGTGTTCGGCGGTGTGACTTCGATGCGTTCCGGGTTGTGCAGCAGCTTGCCGGCGAGGTCGGTGATGTCTTTGGAGAAAGTCGCCGAGAACAGCAGGTTCTGGCGTTTGCTCGGCAGACGGGCGAGGACCTTTTTCACGTCATGGACGAAGCCCATGTCGAGCATGCGGTCGGCTTCGTCCAGCACGAGGATTTCCACGTGGGACAAATCGACGCTGCCTTGACCGGCGAGGTCGAGCAGGCGGCCGGGGCAGGCTACCAGCACGTCAACACCGCGGGACATGGCCTGAACCTGTGGGTTCATGCCGACGCCGCCGAAGATGCAGGCGCTGACGAACTTCAGGTCACGGGCATAGACCTTGAAGCTCTCGTGTACTTGAGCCGCGAGTTCGCGGGTAGGGGTCAGGACCAGTACGCGCGGTTGGCGCGGGCCGTGACGCTGGGATTTGTCCGGGTGACCGTTGGGGAACAACCGCTCCAGAATCGGAAGGGCGAAGCCGCCGGTTTTACCAGTACCTGTCTGAGCCGCGACCATCAGGTCGCGACCTTGCAACACGGCGGGAATAGCCCGCTGTTGCACCGGAGTAGGCTCGGTATAGCCCGCTGCCTCGATGGCGCGGACTAAAGCCTCGGAGAGACCGAGGGAAGCAAAGGACATGAGTAATCCTGTTTTAGTTAGGGCTTGGCCCAATGGGAGTCTTGCCTGGCGCGAATGGCGTTTAAGAGGAACGCAATCCCGTCCGGTCCTGCTGGGCCAAGAAGGCTTATCTGGAGTGCTCGCGCGGGCTGAAAAGCTGCGCTGTAGCGGGGTCGAGATGCCTTGAACAAGTCCGAGCGTCCGGGCGTGAGCCTGGCGGGAAGGCCGGAGTATAACAGAGCAATCACTGCGCGCCGCTTTCCTGCTGCTCAACGGTTTTTCCGCTGGCGGCGGTGGCTCTGGTGGTTTTTACCTCGGCCGCCGGATCGGCGCCATAACGGGCGCTCAATTCAGCGTACGCAGGCTCGCGCTTGAAGCGTTTGAGTTCGGCGCCGAAGCGCTGCACCAACAAGTCCATGCCGGCGTTGCGGCGGACTGCCAGGAACTGGCTCTGGTGACTGATGACGGTCGGGTTCTCGGTAATCTTGTCGCGGATGCCCAATTCGTCGAGCAAGTGCTGTCCGACCCGGCGATCAGTGATCAGCAGGTCGATCCGCCCGCGCACCAGTTTGCCGAAGTTGGCCTCATGGGTCGGTGCCGGCTCGCGAGTGAACAGGGTCGATTCGCTGAAGTCCTGGCTGTACAGATAGCCCGGGGAAGTGCCTATGGTCAGCCCTTTCAGGTCGGCCAGGGTGTGAAAAGGGTAGGGCCGCTCATTGGCGTAGAACATCACGAACTCCACTTCCGACAGCGGTTCGCCGGGATAAAGCAGGGTGGCGTCGCGCTCATCGCTGTGGAAGATGTCCAGCGCGCCGTCTGCCTGGCCCGTTTCGAGCATCGACAGGCAGCGTTTCCACGGCAGGAACTGCCATTCCACTTCAATGCCCAGGCGTTTGAAGACGATGGCGGTGGTTTCGTAGTCCAGTCCCAGGGATTTGCCGTTTTCCTCATACACGTACGGCGCCCAGGGCTCAGTGACAATGCGCAGCTTCTCGCCCCGAGCGGCGAAGCTCAGGCAAGTAAAAAGAAACACGGTCAGTAACTGCGCGATCAAAGGCATGGCTTGAGATTACGACGAGAAACCGGAAAGAGCCAGAAACGGGATCCAGAAGCTCTAACTCAGTGTGTGTTGCACAATAAAAGGGCGTTAAAAGCAAAAGATCGCAGCCTGCGCCAGCTCCTACAAGGATTAAACACGCCCGATGTAGGCGCTGGCGAAGCCTGCGATCTCTTGATCTTGCTTTTGACGGCTTTTAGCGCGGCAACTTCAGATTGTTCCACACCGCCAGGCTCGGTTCGGCCTGGTTCAGCGTGTAGAAGTGCAGCCCTGGAGCGCCACCTTGCAGCAGGCGTTCGCACATCTCAGTGATGACTTGCTCACCAAAGCCTTGAATGCTTTGGGTGTCGTCGCCGTAGGCTTCCAGCTGCTTGCGGATCCAGCGAGGGATTTCCGCACCGCAGGCATCGGAGAAGCGCGCCAGCTTGCTGTAGTTAGTGATCGGCATGATCCCCGGAACGATCGGGATGTTCACGCCCATCGCCCGTACACGCTCGACGAAGTAGAAGTAGCTGTCGGCGTTGAAGAAGTACTGGGTGATCGCACTGTTGGCGCCAGCGTTGGCCTTGCGCACGAAGTTGGTCAGATCGTCTTCGAAATTGCGCGCCTGCGGGTGCATTTCCGGGTAGGCGGCGACTTCGATGTGGAAATGATCGCCGGTTTCTTCACGAATGAATTCAACCAGGTCATTGGCGTGGCGCATTTCACCACTGGCCATGCCCATGCCGGAAGGCAGGTCACCGCGCAGGGCAACGATACGGGTGATGCCGGCTGTCTTGTATTGGGTCAGCAGGCCGCGCAAGTCGGCCTTGCTGTCGCCAACGCAGGACAAATGCGGTGCGGCAGGGACTTTGACTTCGCTTTCGAGCTGCAACACGGTGTTGAGGGTGCGATCACGAGTCGAACCGCCAGCGCCGTAGGTGCAGGAGAAGAAGTCAGGATTGTAGGTCGCCAGATGACGGGCAGTGGCGATCAGTTTTTCATGCCCAGCATCGGTCTTCGTAGGGAAGAACTCGAAGCTGTAGCGACGTTCTTGGGACATGGTCATATCCTTGGAAACACGTAAGCCGGACGCTGGCCCCTGTAGGAGCTGCCGCAGGCTGCGATCTTTTAAGATCAAAAGATCGCAGGCTTCGTCAGCTCCTACAAAGAGCGGTCAGTCAGCGCCAATCAGTAGCGGTAAGCGTGCGGCTTGAACGGACCTTCGACGGTCACGCCGATGTAGTCGGCCTGGGTCTTGGTCAGTTGAGTCACAACGCCGCCGAAACCGCGGACCATTTCCAGGGCCACTTCTTCGTCGAGTTTCTTCGGCAGTACTTCAACGGTCAGGCGCTCGGCTTTCTGGGCTGGCGACAGGTCGGCGTACTTCTGGCCGAACAGGAAGATCTGAGCCAGAACCTGGTTGGCGAACGAACCGTCCATGATGCGGCTTGGGTGGCCGGTTGCGTTACCCAGGTTAACCAGACGGCCTTCGGCCAGCAGGATCAGGTAGTCGTCGTTCTGAGCGTCGAATGCGCCAGGACCGGTACGGTGGATCTTGTGAACCTGTGGCTTCACTTCTTCCCATGCCCAGTTCTTGCGCATGAAAGCAGTGTCGATTTCGTTGTCGAAGTGGCCGATGTTGCAGACAACAGCGCGCTTCTTCAGGGCTTTGAGCATGTTCGAGTCGCAAACGTTGACGTTGCCGGTGGTGGTCACGATCAGGTCGATCTTGCCCAGCAGCGCTTTGTCGATGCTTGCTTCAGTGCCGTTGTTGATACCGTCGATGAACGGCGAAACCAGCTCGTAACCGTCCATGCAGGCTTGCATGGCGCAGATCGGGTCGACTTCGGAGACTTTAACGATCATGCCTTCCTGACGCAGGGACTGGGCCGAACCCTTGCCCACGTCACCGTAACCGATGACCAGCGCTTGCTTGCCGGACAGCAGGTGGTCGGTACCACGCTTGATCGCGTCGTTCAGGCTGTGACGGCAGCCGTACTTGTTGTCGTTCTTGCTCTTGGTCACCGAGTCGTTGACGTTGATGGCCGGGATTTTCAGCTCGCCCTTGGCCAGCATGTCCAGCAGGCGGTGAACGCCAGTGGTGGTTTCTTCGGTCACGCCGTGGACGCGGTCCAGGATCGCCGGGTATTTCTTGTGCAGCAACTCGGTCAGGTCGCCGCCGTCGTCGAGGATCATGTTGGCATCCCAAGGCGCGCCATCTTTGAGGATGGTTTGCTCCAGGCACCACTCGTACTCTTCTTCGGTCTCGCCTTTCCAGGCGTAAACCGCGATGCCGGCAGCGGCGATGGCAGCAGCGGCCTGGTCCTGAGTCGAGAAAATGTTGCAGGACGACCAACGTACTTCGGCACCCAGGGCAACCAGGGTTTCGATCAGCACGGCAGTCTGAATGGTCATGTGGATGCAGCCGAGGATTTTCGCGCCTTTGAGCGGCTGCTCACCGGCGTATTTGCGGCGCAGACCCATCAGGGCTGGCATTTCGGATTCGGCGATGATGGTTTCGCGACGGCCCCAGGCAGCCAGGGACATGTCGGCAACTTTGTAATCGTTAAAATCTGCAGGCGTGATAACAGCGCTCATGATGAGCCTCCATTCGTAATGTATGCGAATGGGCGCCGTTGTGCGTTTAGTGTCTGACCGATAACGGTCAAGCAACGCCCCATCCGAGCCTGACAGGTCGAACCTGCTGCAGCGCCCCTCGGACAGGTGGCGGGAAAACGGTAGCAATGGAACGTTACCGTTTTGAAACGGTGGCGATTATAGCCGTGTGAGCGATACTTCCAAAGCGTTTCTGTTGGTCAATGTCTGAACGGTAATCGAGACCATAGTCGATGCTTGATAGAGCTCTAGTTCGGGCTCTGCCATGATGCCCTCCATCATTCGGCAAGACGCTCAGGAGTGAATATGAATTTCCACACCCGCAAATGGGTAAAACCCGAAGACCTCAACCCCAACGGCACGCTGTTCGGCGGCAGCCTGTTGCGCTGGCTCGACGAAGAAGCGGCGATCTACGCCATCGTCCAGTTGGGCAATCAGCGTGTGGTCACCAAGTACATTTCCGAGATCAACTTCGTCAGCGCCTCGCGCCAGGGCGATATCATCGAACTGGGCATCACCGCCACCGAGTTCGGTCGCACCTCCATCACCCTGAAGTGCGAAGTGCGTAACAAGATCACCCGCAAAAGCATCCTGACGGTGGACAAGATTGTCTTCGTCAATCTGGGTGAAGACGGCTTGCCTGCGCCGCACGGCCGGACCGAGATCACATACGTCAAAGACCAGTTCAAGGATGATGTCGTCAGCGAGTGAGATCGGCGGTGCGCCCTTCGCGAGCAAGTCGAATCGTCGCACCGCCGCTCCCACACTTAATCTCAGTCGTACACAAAATCTGTGTTCGCTGAAGATCAAATGTGGGAGCGGCGGTGCGACGATTCGACTTGCTCGCGAAGGCGGTCTACCGGTCAACGATGATTTAGCCGACCACTGAACAGCTCCGAACCCTGCGTGTCGTACCTACATGACACACCACGGGTTCAGGAGCTTTATGGACGCGCAAAAAGACGGCAAGACCCCGAACCTCTCGCCTGAAGAACAGCACGACGTCGAAAAGAGCCAGCCACCTCGGGCGGCGGTGCTGCACGAAATCATCCGCACCCAGGGCGATCAGGAACTCGAGCGCAGTGTCGCCGCCTTGTGGTGGTCGGCGCTGGCCGCCGGCCTGACCATGGGCCTGTCGCTGATGGCCATGGGGCTGCTCAATTCCCGTCTGCCGGATGGCGAAGGCTTCAAGGTGATCGCCAGTTTCGGTTACTGCGCAGGCTTTCTCGCGGTGATTCTCGCCCGTCAGCAGTTGTTCACCGAGAACACCCTGACGGCGGTGCTGCCGATCATGACCAAGCCCACGCTGAGTAATTTCGGTCGATTGCTACGCCTGTGGTCGGTGGTGCTGGTGGGCAACCTCTGCGGCACGTTGCTGGTGGCGTATGTGATGCTGAATCTGCCGATTTTCGACAGCAAGACCGACCTGGCCTTCCTCGATATCGGGCGCAAGATCATGGAGAACGACGCCAGCCAGATGTTCGCCAAAGGCATTGTGTCGGGCTGGATGATCGCCACCATGGTCTGGATGATCCCGTCCATGGAGAGCGCGAAGATGTGGATCATCATCCTAATCACCTACCTCATGGCGCTGGGGGATTTCACCCACATCGTGGTCGGTTCGGCCGAGGTCTCGTATCTGGTGTTTGCCGGTGAGTTGCCGTGGAAGGATTTCTGGCTGGTGTTCGCCGGGCCGACGCTGGTGGGGAATATCATTGGCGGCAGCTTCATCTTCGCGCTGATCAGCCATGCGCAGATTCGCAGCGAGAGTGGCCCACCGAAGAAGTCTACGGATCAAGGCCAGGAGCCCGACCCGCAGAAGACCGAAAAGTAGTCAGTGATGCTCGGCCTGTGCCGCTGGCGCAGGCTCATCCTTGGTCGATCGGAGCGGAGACGTGCAGTTCGCCATGGCCGCCGCCAATCGCCTCGTGGGCGAACAGCATGGCCGTGGCGCCGACAGTCGGGGTTTCGCCGAGTTGCGCGATGCCCAGCAACACGGTGAACACCACCACGGCGGTGCCATCGTTGAACAGCGACTCGCCGACGATGGTGGTTTTCAGAGGCTTGGATGCGTTGGCGGTCCGCAGTACGCCGAGGACTGCGATCGGTTTCAGCAACGATGCAATCTTTCAGCCGGACACATTGACCGCAGCAACGCCGCGACGTTGCAGATAGATGTAGAAAAGCGCCGTCAGCACCGTCAAGCCACTGATCAGCGCGCCGGTCCACGGTAAGTCCGCCAGATCCGCACCACTGGCGACCACCAATCCACCAATCCACGCACCTGCCGCGTTGCCGAGGTTGAACGCGCTCTGGTTCAACGTTGAACCCAGATTCGGCGCTTCATGCGCCTGGTCAATGATCAGCAACTGCAGGATCGGGCACAGTGCGAAGGCAAAAATGCCCCACAACACCAGCGTAATCGCTGCCGGGATCACCGAGTGACTGGTCTGTGTGAACGCGGCCAGCACGACCAGCACGGCCAGCGCCATGCCCACCAGCGACGGCAACAATCGACTGTCAGCCAAGCGACCGCCGAGCATGCTGCCCGCGGTCAAGCCGACCCCGAATAGCAGCAGCATGATGGTGATTCCATGCGGGCTGACACCGGTGATGTCTTGCAGGATAGGGGCAATGTAAGTGAACACGCTGAACAGGCTGGTCGACGCCAGCACGCTCATGCCCAGCGCCAGCAACACGTTGACCTTGCCCAGCACTTTGAACTCGCTGGCGAGGTTGGCCTTGTCCATGGCGATGTCCTTCGGCAACCAGACCCACTGCGCGATCGCGGCTATCACGCCGATTACCGACACCGCCCAGAACGTCGAGCGCCAGCCGGCGTATTGCCCGAGCGCGGTGCCCAAAGGCACGCCCAGCACATTGGCTAGCGTCAGGCCGGTGAACATCATGGCAATCGCTTGGGCGCGTTTGTTCGGTGCCACCAAACCGGCGGCGACCACCGAACCGATGCCGAAGAACGCACCGTGGCAGAGCGCGGTGACCACTCGCGCGGCCATCAGCGTGGCGTAGTTTGGCGCCAATGCGCAAAGAATGTTACCGAGGATGAACATCAACGTCATGCCCAGCAGCGTGGCTTTGCGCGGCATGTTGGCGGTGCCGACCGCGAGGATCGGCGCACCGAACACCACGCCCAGCGCGTAGCCGGTGATCAGCAGGCCCGCGTGGGGGATGCTCACGGCGAGGTCGCGGGCGACATCGGGCAGCAAGCCCATGATGACGAATTCAGTGGTGCCGATGCCGAACGCGGCAACAGCGAGGGCAAGCAAGGCGAGTGGCATGCGCAAGGTCTCTGTCGGTAGTCTTGACGCTCTGATCAGGCATGCGCATGCCGACGCCCGTTCTCGACGAGAGCGGGCGGTGGCAAAAATTTATTGGAATTAGTCTGTGCGCAACTGAGTGCGGCGTGGTCGCTTGCAGTATAAACAGCTGCAGACCTATGGCGAATCAATTATCCAGCTGAACTTCGTAGAGGGCGGGACAAAATAAGGAGTGTGCCGTGCTTGCAACAGCACTGGTGTTAGTCGCGGCGCTGTTGCACGCGGCGTGGAATACCCTGATCAAATTCAGTGCGGAACGGCTGCTGGTGGTGGCCTGCATGGACAGCGTTGCAATGCTGTTTGTCGCGCTGATGCTGCCGTTCGTGGCGTTGCCACCCCTGGACATCTGGCCGTGGATTCTGGCGTCGGCGGCGTTTGAATTGCTCTATCGCTATTTGCTGATCCAGGCCTATCGGGTTGGTGATCTCGGGCTGGTCTATCCGCTGATGCGTGGCTTGTCGCCGCTGGTAGTGCTGGCACTGACGCTGATTTTTGCCGGGGAAGTGCTGACGAACCAGCAGATCTTCGGGATTCTGCTGATCCCGTTCGGCATGCTGTGCCTGCTCTGGCAGGGCGGCGGTGGTGCGCGATTGCCGTGGTCGATGCTGCCTGTGGTGGCGTTGATCGGCCTGTGCATCGGCTGCTACACCTTCATCGATGGCCAGGCGTTGCGGCGCTGGTCGCATCCGCTGGATTACCTGGTGTGGGTCACCTTGCTCAGCGCTTGGCCGTTTCCGTTACTGGCGCTGGTGCGTAAGCGACCGGCCTTCATGTTGTTCTGGCGAGAGCAGTGGCGACTGGGGTTGGCGGTCGGGTTTTGCGTGTTGTTCAGCTACGCTCTGGTGCTGTGGGCCATGCAGCTGGGCTCGATTGCCGAAGCGGCGGCATTGCGCGAGATCAGCGTAATCCTGGTGGTGCTGTTCGGCATGCGTTACCTGAAAGAACCTTTTGGCAGGCCACGGCTCTTGGCCTGTGGGCTGGTGCTGATCGGCATGCTGGTGATGAAGTTTTGACTGGAGCTCGACTCTTGAAACTTGAAGAAGGGAATGCGTTATGACGGTGGCTCTGTGGTGCATTTTGATCGCGATATTCCTGCCCTATATCTGCACGGGCATCGCCAGGGCCAGTGGCGGGTTCAGGCTGAAAGACAACCATGATCCCCGTGACTTTCTTGAGTCACTGAATGGTTTTGGCCGACGCGCGTATGCGGCGCATCTGAACAGTCTTGAAGTGATTCCCGCGTTCGCAGCGGCGGTGATCGTTGCGCACCTGGCGGGCAATGCCGAACTGGTGACGATCAATGTGCTGGCGGTGTTGTTCATCACCAGTCGGCTGCTGTACATCATTTGCTACTTGGCTGACTGGGCTATTTTGCGGTCGCTGGTGTGGTTGGTGGGGCTGGGGTTGATCGTCAGTTTTTTTGTGGTTTCTGTTTAAGAGCAAGCTCAAAAGATCGCAGGCTTCGCCAGCTCCTACGCTCATCCGCGATTTTGCGGCGAGCCAGCGATCTTTTGACTTTAAAGCTTGTCGGTCACCTGAGGCACTTGAGGCAACGCTGCGCCTTTAGGCCAGAGCATCCAGATTTGCCCCTGCTGTTTCATGTCGCCGGCCAATTGCCCGGCCGCCTCACCTGTGCCCCAGAACAGGTCCGCACGGACTTCGCCGGCAATTGCGCCGCCGGTGTCCTGAGCGGCAACCGGGCGTACCAGTGCGGTACCGTCCGGTTTGGTGGTCGATAACCACAACAGACTGCCCAGCGGAATCACTTTGCGATCCACCGCCGCGCTGTAGCCGGCGGTCAGCGGTACGTTCAACGAGCCGCGAGGCCCTTCGTTGCTGTCCGGGTTGCGGGTGAAGAATACGTAGCTGGGGTTGCTGCCCAGCAGTTCCGGAATACGGGTCGGATTGGCCTTGGCCCAATTGCTGATGGCGCCCATGGTCACTTCTTCTTTTTTCAGCTCGCCCTGGTCCACCAGCCAGCGGCCGATCGGTCGATACGGGTGACCGTTCTGGTCGGCATACGCAATGCGCAACTGTCGGCCGTCATCGAGCTGGATACGACCCGAGCCCTGGATTTGCAGGAATTGCAGGTTCATCGGATCGGTCAGCCAGGCAACAACCGGTGCCTTGACCCCTTTGGTTTCAATCGTGGCCGCATCGTCGTAAGGCTTGAGCACGCGACCTTCGAGTCGTCCGCGCAGGCGTTTGCCTTTGAGTTCCGGGTAGATGCTGTCCAGAGAGACGATGATCATGTCCTCGGGCACACCGTACACCGGGATGTTCGCCACTTCAGTCTGGGTCAGGCTGCCGGGGTAGACCGGCTCGTAATAGCCGGTGATCAAGCCGTTGGGATTGTCATTGGCGGCGCGCAGGCCGTAGACGTCGAGGTTCTGCTTGAGGAAGCCGCGAATGTCGCTGGCGGTTTGCGGCACGTTGGCGGAAGCCGCACACGTCGAGCCCCACACCGGGTCGGCTTTGAGTCGGGTGCAGGCGCTGCGCCACGAACCGAAGCCGGCGACCAGGTCGTTGTCGGACACCGTCGGAAGTGCTTCCCAGGTGGCGCTGGAGTAGGTCGCCAGGGCGTGGGTTTTCGGTGTGTTGTTGTCGCCACCGGTGCAGCCCGCAAGCACGGCCACCATCGGAAGGGTCCAGGCGAGGTTGTGACGCCATGCCTTGAAACGGCTGATCATGGAGTAATTCCTTTGTCGGTTGCCTGAGTGCTCCATGCGCTCAAACAACCCGTATTGATAATAGGGCTATTGGTCTTTGCCGATGACGCGAGGATACTGGCCGCCGTTTCCCGTGACCTGAAGCCACCATGACTCTTAAAAGACTTTCTGTTGTATTGCTGGCCTGCCTGGCGTTGTCCGCCTGCGGTGGTGTCGACCCCAACTCGCCGCTGGGTCAGCGCAAGGCGATCTTCAAGCAAATGCTCAAGACCGGCGAAGACCTGGGCGGCATGTTGCGTGGTCGCATCCCGTTTGACGGTCCGAAATTCGCTGACGGTGCCGTGAAGCTCGATGCGTTGTCCCGTGAACCCTGGAAACATTTTTCGCAGGTGCGCGAAGAAGATCACACCAGCGCCAAGAGCGATGTCTGGCAGAAACAGGAACACTTCCAGGACATGGCCCGCACCCTTGAAGCCGCCACCGGTGAATTGGTGATTGCCAGCAAGGTTCAGCCTTACAAGGTCAGTAACCTTGGGCCGGCGGTGCAGAAGGTCGAAGATGCCTGCAGTGCCTGCCATAAAGAGTTTCGGGATCATTGATTCCTGAACTGATCCTTACTTGTCCAGCTCATCGAGTGCGTTCTGCAGTTCCTTGCGGGACTCGGCGAGTTTGTCTTTGCGCTTGTTGATCTTTTCGGCGTCGCCTTTCTTCATGGCCTTGTCGAGGTCAGCCTGACGCTTGCTGACTTCGTGCTTGGCGTCGAGCACCTTGTTCTCCCGTTCTTTCTTCAGGGAAGCATCGGTGCAATGAGCAGTGATTTCGCTCAGGGCCGTTTCAAGGCCTGCCTGCTGATCGGCGTTACCGTGAGACTTGGCCAGTTCAATCTGATTGATGATGCCCTGCTTCTTTGCGGCGCAGCCGGTCAGGCCCGGAGCTTCTTCGGCGGCCATCAGTGGAGCGGCCAGCACGCTGCAAAGGGTCAACAGGGCGAGCGGTGAAAGAAGTTTCATAAAAGCTCCATGTGAAAAAGCGATCGGGTCGATGTGGCGATGGGGTGTTTGAGCCCAGCGGCACCATTGGGTTCCCGGGTGGCGGGCATCGTCGGCCGCTAAAAACCGTCAATCCCCGCAAGACGTAATGTTTCACTCAAGGCCAGGACCTGCGGGTCGCGAAAAAACGCGCTCAATTGCGCTGCGCGTCCCGGGCCGATGCCGGCTTCTGCCTGCCATTGTTCGATATTTCGTTGTGCCAGTTCCTGCCATGAATCGGCAAGTCGCGCCTGGCCGGTCGGCGGTAAACCCAGGGCTTTGAGCCAGCGAGCGAAAGGGCGTTGTCGGGCACTGTTGAAACTGTTCAAAAGACGAGCGCTGCTGCGTTCGCCGAAGCCGTCAATGTTAGCAAGCTCTTGAGCATCGAGGGTCAACCAATCCAGCAGGCCATTCAGACGGCCTGTTTCGAAAAGTTTCTCCCAAGTGCCAGGGCCGACATGGGGCAGGG
Organism: Pseudomonas sp. GL-B-26; assembly: GCF_019947405.1. Taxonomy (NCBI): domain Bacteria; kingdom Pseudomonadati; phylum Pseudomonadota; class Gammaproteobacteria; order Pseudomonadales; family Pseudomonadaceae; genus Pseudomonas; species Pseudomonas sp. GL-B-26. The sequence continues at coordinate 73,164 of NZ_JAGYGJ010000014.1, forward strand.
CCAATCCCTGCTTGCCGCTGAGCCAGGTCAGTCGGGCGAGGAATTGGCTTTCGCACCCCGGTGTCGGCTGCCAGCAACTCAAATGATGAAAGTCCTCCGCCAGCGGTACGCTCAATTCAGCGCGTTGGGTGCTGCGCAGCATGACACCGTCAAGCCTGGGAATGGTCAGGCCTGCCAGGCTGATGGCGACCTGGTCTCCGGGCCGGATGTCCAGTGTTTCCCAGCGTTGCAACGAGCTCACACTGACTCGCTTGATCTGCCGGTCATCGAGCATTACCGGTGTCAGTTCCAGTACCGGGGTGATTCGTCCGGTCCGTCCAATCTTGAAATGGACTTTGCGCACCTCGGCCAGGGCCTGGGCAAAAGGGTATTTCCAGGCGACGCTCCAATAAGGCGGTTTAGCCTGCCAGCGCTCGGCGGGTGGGCGCTGATCCTGGCGCAGGACGATGCCATCACTGGTGAAGGGCAGGGGCGAGCGATACCAGTGATCGCGCCAACGTTCTGCGTCGGCAAATACCTTGATCGAGTGACTGTAAGGTGTGGTACTCGGGAAACCTAACTCATCCAGGGCTGCGACGCGGGCGGGCAAACTGGCCGGGCCTTGGGGCCAGTCCCAGACAAACAGGCCGATCCCGGCGGCTTGCTCGGTGCTTAACTTTTTGCGGGCCATCAATCCGGCCACTGTGGCGCGTGCATTGAGGCTGCCGGCACGGGCCTGTACGTGGTCGGTCAGGCGCCAATAGAGCTCACCTTGCAGCAGCAGGTCCAGCGGCTCTGGCAATTGTTGGGGGATGGCGGCGATCTGGCGCGCCGAAGCCGTCCAGTCCTGGCCATTTATTCCGTCACCGCGGCTTATAGCTTGAGTCAGCAGGCCTTTGCGGTAGATCAGCGTCACCGCCACGCCGTCGATCTTGGGCTGAACCCAGACATCGCTCCGTTCTTTTAGCCAAGCTTCGACGGCGCGACCATCGCGGAGTTTTTCCAGGCCCGTGTGGGCGATGGGATGAGGAATCGTGCCGCCCGCGGTACGTAGCGGTTCCGCGGATGGGTCCAGGTCGAAGCATGTGCGCCATTCGGTCAATCGTGCACGGGACTGATCGTAGAGTTCATCGGCGACCAATGAGCGGCCGCCCCGGTGATAGCTGTCGTCCCAGAGATCGATTTGTTTCTGCAGTGCCGTGATTTCGTCCAGGGCGCGTGCGGGTGGCCAGTCGGGGCACTCGGCAGCGTTTGAACTCAGGCAAAGAAAGGTCAGGAAAAAACAGAAAAACAGGCGCAGAAGCATCATGAGCATCCTTGCTCAGGGAGAATGCTTTCAAGGTTAGTCAGCTTTCGGGCGGCGGTAGCGAGGATGTTTTTCGGTGTGTTTCGAGAGGCAGGAAGATCAAGAGATCGCAGCCTCGTTCCACTCGACAGCTCCTACACAAATCTCTGTAGGAGCTTTCGAGTGGAACGAGGCTGCGATCTTCCGATTTTCGCGCAATAAAAAGCCCCGTACGGCGAACCGTGCGGGGCTTTTGGTACCGCCGGGGAAGTCTTACAGGCCGGCAGCAGCGCGCAAGGAATCGGCGCGGTCGGTTTTTTCCCAGGTGAAGGTGGTGAAAGTGTCTTCGCCCACAGTCTTGGTAGCCGGGGTGCGACCGAAGTGGCCGTACGCAGCGGTTTCCTGGTACATCGGGTGCAGCAGGTCGAGCATGGTGGTGATTGCGTATGGACGCAGGTCGAACACTTCGCGAACCAGTTTGACGATTTTGTCGTCGCTGATTTTGCCGGTGCCGAAGGTGTTCAACGAGATCGACGTCGGCTGAGCAACACCGATCGCGTAGGAAACCTGAATCTCGCAACGCTCGGCCAGGCCGGCTGCCACGATGTTCTTGGCTACGTAACGACCGGCGTAGGCGGCCGAGCGGTCAACCTTCGATGGATCCTTGCCGGAGAACGCGCCGCCGCCGTGACGGGCCATGCCGCCGTAGCTGTCAACGATGATCTTGCGACCGGTCAGACCGCAGTCGCCTACCGGGCCACCAATGATGAACTGGCCAGTCGGGTTGATGTGGAACTGGGTGTCTTTGCTCAGCAGCTCGGCAGGCAGTACGTGCTTGACGATCAGTTCCATCACGCCTTCGCGCAAGTCTTTGTAGGACACGTCAGGGTTGTGCTGGGTCGACAGTACAACGGCGTCGATACCGACAACCTTGCCGCCTTCGTAACGGCAAGTCACTTGCGACTTGGCGTCCGGGCGCAGCCAAGGCAGCAGGCCGGATTTACGGGCTTCGGCCTGACGCTGAACCAGCTGGTGCGAGAAGGTGATCGGTGCTGGCATCAGCACGTCGGTTTCGTTGCTGGCGTAGCCGAACATCAGGCCCTGGTCGCCGGCGCCCTGATCTTCAGGTTTGGCACGGTCGACACCCTGGTTGATGTCAGGGGACTGCTTGCCGATGATGTTCATCACGCCGCAAGTGGCGCCGTCGAAGCCGACATCGGAGCTGTTGTAGCCGATGTCCAGAATGACGTTACGCACGATCTCTTCCAGGTCGACCCAGGCCGACGTGGTGACTTCACCTGCGATGATTGCCACGCCGGTTTTTACCAGGGTCTCGACCGCTACACGGGCGAACTTGTCTTCAGCAATGATGGCGTCCAGCACCGCATCGGAAATCTGGTCGGCGATTTTGTCCGGATGCCCTTCGGACACGGACTCGGAGGTGAAGAGGGAGTATTCGCTCATCTCGATTTTTTCCTGAATTTACCGATGGTGAGTGTCGCCAGCCGGTCGCTGAAAATGGCGGACCTGGATCTGGAAACCATTACGTAAGCCTACATAGAGGCTTTCCCCGGGAACGAGTCCCGCAGCGGTGGCCCAACGGGCCAAATCGTCCTGTTCAAACCCCAACCAGAGATCACCGCAGGCCTCCCTGGCCCAACTCTGGTTGTGGCTACATAACTCTGTCACGAGCAGGCTACCGCCCGGTTGCAGCAAGTCGGCCATGTGCTTGAGTGCTTCGGCCGGCGCGGCGAAATGGTGCAGCACCATGTTCAGTACAACGCAGTCAGCCTTGAGGCGGACACCGTTCAATGCATCGGCCAATTGCAGGCTGACGTTAGCCAGCGTTTCACGTTCGCAAACCTGGCGCGCCAGTTCGAGCATCGCCGGGCTGTTGTCCAGCGCCGTGACCTGGGTGAAGCGGCGCGCCAGTTCCGGCAAAAATGCGCCATCTCCGGGGCCGACTTCGATGGCCGTGGCGCCTTCGCTGAAACTCAGCTTGTCGAGCAGTGTCACCACGCTTTCGCGGTATTGCGGCAGGCCGGCGATCAAGTCTTGCTGGGCGCGAAACTTCTCCGCGACCCGTGAGAAAAAGTCCTGGCTGGCCGCCGCTCGTTGCCCATGGACCTGACCGATCCGCGACTGCACCTCGGCAGGCAGGGTCAGGTTGTCCACTTCTTCCAGTAGCGCGGCATGCAGCTTGCCACCCAGCAGGTCGGTGTGGGGCAGGGCACGACGGTAGAAAATCGCGTTGCCTTCACGGCGCGTCGCCACCAGATCGGCCTGGGCCAATACCTTGAGGTGATGACTCATGCCGGACTGGCCGATGCCAAAGATCTGCGCCAGCTCCAGTACGCCAAACGAATCGTTGGCCAGCGCGCGCAATACATTCAGCCGCAGAGGATCGCCGCCGGCCTTGCACAGGGCCGCCAGCTCATCGCAATCGTCAGGTCGAATGGAAGGCGCACGTAAATTCATAAGGCCAGCAGTCTAGTGACGGTCAGAAAACACCGCAAGAGCAATATCAAAAAGTTTTGATATTGCTCGATAGATGGCACTTCTCGGGGAAAGGGTCACTCTACAAATCGTCAGCGGAAAGGTTTCACCAGGCAAATGCGACTTTATCCACCGGAAAAACGCCCTCAGATGACTATCTGTCATTGCCCCGAGGCGGGTGGGTGAGGGAAAATGCTCGCCTTTTTTCCGTTTCGTTTTATTCACTCTCGATTCAATATCCGCAGGAGAACAGCGATGCCCAGCCGTCGTGAGCGTGCCAACGCCATTCGTGCCCTCAGCATGGATGCCGTGCAAAAAGCCAACAGCGGCCATCCCGGTGCCCCTATGGGTATGGCGGATATCGCCGAAGTACTTTGGCGTGACTACCTGAAGCACAACCCGAGCAATCCATCGTTCGCCGACCGTGACCGCTTCGTGCTGTCCAACGGTCACGGTTCGATGTTGATCTACTCGCTGCTGCACCTGACCGGCTACGACCTGTCGATCGAAGACCTGAAGAACTTCCGCCAACTGCACAGCCGCACCCCGGGTCACCCGGAATTCGGCTATACCCCAGGCGTTGAAACCACCACCGGTCCACTGGGCCAAGGCCTGGCCAACGCCGTTGGTTTTGCCCTCGCAGAAAAAGTCCTGGCGGCGCAGTTCAACCGTCCGGGCCACAACGTTGTCGACCACCACACCTACGTGTTCCTGGGTGATGGCTGCATGATGGAAGGCATTTCCCACGAAGTCGGCTCCCTGGCCGGTACTTTGGGCCTGAGCAAACTGATCGCCTTCTACGATGACAACGGTATCTCCATCGACGGCGAAGTCGAAGGCTGGTTCACCGACGACACGCCTAAGCGTTTCGAAGCCTATAACTGGCTGGTGATCCGCAACGTCGACGGTCACGATCCTGAAGAGATCAAGATCGCGATCGAAACTGCGCGCAAAAGCGATCAGCCAACCCTGATCTGCTGCAAGACCACCATCGGTTTCGGTTCGCCGAACAAGCAAGGCAAGGAAGACTGCCACGGCGCCCCACTGGGTGACGCGGAAATCGCTCTGACCCGTGCTGCTCTGAAATGGAACCACGGTCCGTTCGAAATCCCGGCCGACATCTATGCCGAGTGGGACGCCAAGGAAACCGGTCGCGCGGCCGAAGCCGAATGGGATCAGCGTTTCGCTGCCTACTCTGCTGCCTTCCCTGAATTGGCCAACGAGCTGATTCGTCGTCTGAGCGGCGAACTGCCGGAAGACTTCGCTGAAAAAGCCTCCGCTTATATTGCTGAAGTCGCTGCCAAAGGCGAAACCATCGCCAGCCGTAAAGCCAGCCAGAACGCATTGAATGCCTACGGCCCGCTGCTGCCTGAACTGCTGGGCGGCTCCGCTGACCTGGCCGGTTCCAACCTGACCCTGTGGAAAGGTTGCAAAGGTGTTACGGCTGAAGACGCCAGCGGCAACTACATGTACTACGGCGTTCGCGAGTTCGGCATGAGCGCGATCATGAACGGCGTGACCCTGCACGGCGGTCTGGTGCCTTACGGCGCGACCTTCCTGATGTTCATGGAATACGCCCGCAACGCAGTGCGCATGGCCTCGCTGATGAAGCAGCGTGTCGTGTTCGTCTACACCCACGACTCCATCGGTCTGGGCGAAGACGGTCCGACTCACCAGCCGATCGAGCAATTGACCAGCTTGCGCAGCACGCCGAACCTCGACACCTGGCGTCCAGCCGATGCCGTTGAATCGGCGGTGTGCTGGAAAATGGCTCTGGAACGCAAGGACGGCCCTTCGGCGCTGATTTTCTCGCGTCAGAACCTGCAGCACCAAACCCGCAATGCGTTCCAGATCGCCGACATCGCCCGTGGCGGTTACGTGTTGAAGGACTGCGACGGCGAGCCTGATCTGATCCTGATCTCTACCGGTTCGGAAGTCGGCCTGGCGGTTCAAGCCTACGACAAGCTGACCGAACAGGGTCGCAAGGTGCGTGTTGTTTCGATGCCTTGCACCAGCGTGTTCGATGCTCAGGACGCCGGCTACAAGCAAGAGGTTCTGCCGTTGCAGGTCAGCGCCCGTATCGCTATCGAAGCCTCGCACGCGGACTATTGGTACAAGTACGTGGGCCTGGAAGGCCGCGTGATCGGCATGACCACCTACGGCGAGTCGGCGCCTGCGCCTGCCTTGTTCGAAGAGTTCGGCTTCACCCTGGAAAACATCCTGGGTCAGGCTGAAGAGCTGCTGGAAGACTAAATCCGACAGTTGCGTTGTCCGGGCTGACGTCTTCGCGAGCAAGCCCGCTCCCACAGCGAAATGCATTCCAATGTGGGAGCGGGCTTGCTCGCGAAAGCGATAGTCCGGGCAACGCTGCAATAACGGATTCACCACGGTAATCGAGAACCCCATGCCTCAACCGCGTCCTTACAAAGTTGCACTCAACGGCTACGGCCGGATTGGTCGTTGCGTCTTGCGTGCGTTGTTTGAGCGAGGCGATAAGGCCGGGTTTGAAATTGTTGCGATCAACGATCTGGCTGACATGGCCAGCATCGAATACCTGACACGCTTCGACTCCACTCACGGGCGTTTCCCCGGGGAAGTGAAGGTCGACGGCGATTGTCTGCATATTAATGGCGACTGCGTGAAGGTCCTGCGCAGTGCCACCCCCGAAGGCATCGATTGGGCGTCGCTGGGCGTCGATCTGGTGCTGGAATGCTCCGGCGCTTACCACACCCGTGAAGACGGCCAGCGTTTCCTCGACGCCGGTGCGCCGCGCGTGTTGTTTTCCCAGCCGATGGCCAGCGAGGCGGATGTCGACGCCACCATCGTCTACGGCGTGAACCAGGATTGCCTGACCGGTGATGAGTTGCTGGTGTCCAACGCGTCCTGCACCACCAACTGTGGCGTGCCGCTGTTGCGCCTGCTGGATCAGGCCATTGGTCTGGAATACGTATCGATCACCACCATTCACTCGGCGATGAACGATCAGCCGGTGATCGACGCCTATCATCACGAAGACTTGCGCCGCACCCGTTCGGCGTTTCAGTCAGTGATTCCGGTGTCCACTGGTCTGGCACGAGGCATCGAACGCCTGTTACCGGAACTTGCCGGGAGAATTCAGGCCAAAGCCGTGCGGGTGCCGACGGTTAACGTGTCTTGCCTCGACATTACGATGCAGACCGTGAGCGATACCGACGCCACCGAGGTCAACCGGATTTTGCGCGAGGCCGCCACCAGCGGCCCGCTCAAGGGCCTTCTGGCCTACACCGAGTTGCCTCACGCCAGTTGTGATTTCAACCATGACCCACATTCGGCCATCGTCGATGCCAGTCAGACCCGAGTTTCCGGCCCACGGCTGGTGAACATCCTGGCCTGGTTCGACAACGAATGGGGTTTTGCCAACCGAATGCTGGATGTTGCAGAGCATTATCTGCAAACAGCTGCCTCTCCAAAACAGTAGGAAATGCGACCCATGACCGTGTTGAAGATGACCGACCTCGATCTGCAAGGTAAGCGCGTACTGATCCGCGAAGACCTCAACGTCCCAGTCAAGGACGGTGTTGTCACCAGCGATGCGCGAATCCTGGCCTCGCTGCCGACCATCAAGCTGGCCCTGGAAAAAGGCGCGGCCGTGATGGTCTGCTCGCACCTTGGCCGTCCGACCGAAGGCGAGTTCTCGGCCGAGAACAGCCTCAAGCCAGTCGCTGACTACCTGAGCAAGGCTCTGGGGCGTGAAGTGCCGCTGGTGGCCGATTACCTGAACGGCGTTGACGTGAAGGCCGGCGACATCGTGCTGTTTGAAAACGTGCGCTTCAACAAGGGCGAGAAAAAGAACGCTGATGAACTGGCCCAGCAATACGCCGCCCTGTGCGACGTGTTCGTGATGGACGCCTTCGGCACCGCTCACCGCGCCGAGGGTTCGACCCATGGCGTGGCCAAGTTCGCCAAAGTCGCCGCCGCTGGCCCGTTGCTGGCTGCCGAACTGGACGCACTGGGCAAAGCCCTGGGCGCCCCGGCTCAGCCAATGGCTGCCATTGTTGCCGGCTCCAAGGTTTCGACCAAACTCGACGTGCTGAACAGCCTGAGTCAGATCTGCAACCAGCTGATCGTCGGCGGCGGCATTGCCAACACCTTCCTGGCCGCTGCCGGTCACCCGGTCGGCAAGTCCCTGTACGAGCCGGACCTGCTGGACACCGCTCGCGCCATCGCCGCCAAGGTCAGCGTGCCGCTGCCGGTCGACGTCGTGGTTGCCAAGGAATTCGCTGAAAGCGCGACCGCTACCGTCAAGCTGATCGCTGATGTGGCCGCAGACGACATGATTCTGGACATCGGCCCACAGACCGCGGCGAATTTCGCCGAGCTGTTGAAGTCGTCCAAGACCATCCTGTGGAACGGCCCGGTGGGCGTGTTCGAATTCGACCAGTTCGGTAACGGCACCAAAGTGCTGGCCCAGGCCATCGCAGAAAGCTCGGCATTCTCCATCGCGGGCGGCGGCGACACCCTGGCCGCCATCGATAAATATGGCGTTGCTGATCAGATCTCCTACATTTCTACCGGTGGCGGCGCGTTCCTCGAGTTCGTCGAAGGCAAGGTTCTGCCGGCCGTTGAAGTCCTGGAAAGCCGGGCCAAGGCCTGAGGCCGCCCACTTGACCAGGCGAAGGAGTGTTCAGATGGTCAAAACGTTAGCGCTGTTGATTATCGCGGGGTCGCTGGCAGCTTGCGGGAGTAACCCGAAAGCTCCGAAGGTGCCCGAGACGCCTGAACAGGACAAAGGCTGCTACCAGGCCGACTGGCAGGCCGAAACCAACCCGGTGATCAACAAGCGTTCCGGGCCTGATGGCCTGGACAAATACGAGACACAGACCCCGGCCAAGGAACATGGTTGCCCTTGACGGGTCTGACACTTTACTCAGGGCTGGCGGCGTGCGCCGTCAGTCGAGGAACATGGATGAAAGGTTTTATCGCCGTTACGGCGCTGGCTCTGCTGGCAGGTTGCGCTAATTTGAACCTGTTCAAGCCTGCCGAATCGACGGACAGCTGGACCACCTGGACCTGCGACAGTCAGGCCAAAGTACTCTGGCGCTACACCGACGAAAGCCGCAAGGAAGTCGACGTTCGCCTGGGCGGTGCCGATCAGGTCTACCGCTTGAAGCATGAGCCGGGCGCCGAAGGTTCGCTGTACAGCAACGACATGCTGGCGTTTCACGTAAAAGGTGAGGAAGGCCTGGTGTACTGGGTCGCCACCAATGATTTGATCGGCCGCGGTTGCAAAGCGCAGTAACGCCACAAGATTGAGGCAACACCGAATTGGCAGGCAGGGCTGACCCCCGATCTGCAATAACTTGAATAGCCGCCGCCGCTACGGCAGGCTGGCACGATTAACGACCCTCAACCGGGAGATACACACACAATGGCACTTATCAGCATGCGCCAGATGCTGGACCACGCAGCCGAGTTCGGCTACGGCGTTCCAGCCTTCAACGTCAACAACCTTGAGCAGATGCGCGCCATCATGGAAGCCGCTGACAAGACTGACTCCCCGGTGATCGTCCAGGCTTCGGCCGGTGCTCGCAAATACGCCGGCGCACCGTTCCTGCGTCACCTGATCCTGGCGGCAATCGAAGAATTCCCGCACATCCCGGTGTGCATGCACCAGGACCACGGCACCAGCCCTGACGTCTGCCAGCGCTCCATCCAACTGGGCTTCAGCTCGGTGATGATGGACGGTTCCCTGGGCGAAGACGGCAAGACCCCGACCGACTACGACTACAACATCCGCGTCACCCAACAAACTGTAGCCCTGGCTCACGCCTGCGGCGTATCGGTAGAAGGCGAGCTGGGCTGCCTGGGTTCGCTGGAAACCGGCATGGCCGGTGAAGAAGACGGCATTGGCGCCGAAGGCGTTCTGGATCACAGCCAAATGCTGACCGACCCGGAAGAAGCCGCTGACTTCGTCAAACGCACCCAGGTCGATGCCTTGGCCATCGCCATCGGCACCAGCCACGGCGCGTACAAGTTCACCAAGCCGCCTACCGGCGACGTGCTGGCCATCGACCGCATCAAAGAAATCCACAAACGCATCCCCAATACCCACCTGGTGATGCACGGTTCGTCTTCGGTTCCGCAAGACTGGCTGGCGATCATCAACCAGTACGGCGGCGACATCAAAGAAACCTACGGCGTACCGGTTGAAGAAATCGTCGAAGGCATCAAACACGGCGTGCGCAAGGTCAACATCGACACCGACCTGCGTCTGGCATCCACCGGTGCGATGCGTCGCCTGATGGCCACCAACCCGAGCGAGTTTGATCCGCGTAAGTTCTTCGGCGCGACTGTTACTGCCATGCGTGACGTGTGTATTGCACGTTATGAAGCGTTTGGTACAGCGGGTAACGCTTCGAAGATCAAGCCGATCTCGTTGGAAGCGATGTATCAGCGTTATTTGAAGGGTGAGTTGAACGCTAAGGTTAACTAAGCCTTAAGCGTTACTACCGGTATTAAAAAACCCGCAGCGATGCGGGTTTTTTATTGCCTGAAAATTGACTACTGATTCTTGGGCGTATCAAACCCCCGCTGCTCAATCACCCGAAACACATCGCTTACATCCTGAACCATGATCCGGGCGATGTTGGTGACGGTGTTGATGTCGTTCTCGGCATAGTCCGGCAGGCTGGTGCAGGCCATGAGGTTGAGGTATTTGAGAACGGCGTTGAGGCGTTCGCTGACACAATTGTGGAGTTCGCGTAGCGGGGCGTCGCTGTCGATGAGCAGGACGGGGTAGTCGGTGGCGAATTGGGACATGGGGGTGAAGCGGCGGGGCGGATTGTTCATTGTCATAAGTAAATCTTCCTCGAATCTAAAAGAAGAGCTACTCGTACCGTAAGGGCTGCGAAACCCTGTCGCCAACGATGTCAGCGCAAGCCAACTTTAGGCGGCGATTCGGGTAGCCGCAACCGGGCTGTAGGACGCCTTTCCGGTTATGTGGCGAGGGAACTTGTCGGAACGCCGCATCGTCCCGTTCGGCGGCGCAGCCGTCGTAAAACCGGGCACTGCGGTGTGTCTGAGGAAATTGCGTAGCAGGGTTTGGGGCTGCTTCGCAGCCCAGCGGGAGCAAGCTCCCTCGCCACGGTCGGAGTGGTCCTACGAGTTTTGCGGACGCTGGGATTTGTAGCAGCTGTCGAGCTTGCGAGGCTGCGTTCGGCTGCGGAGCAGTCGTAAATCAGACAACGCATTTATTCGGTTAGACCGGGTTCTGCGGGCTTGCGAGGACTTCGTCCTCGGACGCAGCCTCGCAGGCTCGGCAGCTGCTACAGAGATCGAGTTGTTCTTGGGAGCGTTCCGGGGTGTGGGGGGTTACTTGTCGTGATCAATATCCAGCTTGCTGAACGTCACTTTCCCGCCTTCGCTGGTGTACCCGGTGTTGTCCTGCACATACGCCCCAGCCTTGAAGTACAGGGGTTTGACGCTCCAGGTCTTGCTGATTTCGGTGTCCCACTGGTAGCCCGCCGCACTGATGCCCAGCGCTCCGCCCGGGCTCAGGTGGATGAGGTAGGAAAACTCCCGATCCAGTTTCACCCCGGTAGCAATGGTGATTATCCGTGCGGCATCGTCATCAGGGTGCATACGAACCTTGGCGACGAGGTTGCCCGACTGTGTGCTGGTCGAGTACTGATACTCGAGCTTCACCATCGGTTTCTGGCTTTCATAGGCGTGGATCTGGCCAATGACGATCTTGCCCGAGGTCGGTACCTGGTTCACCGCCAGGGTGGCACGCAGGGTATTGTCGGCGTCCGGGTAGCGCCAGTTTTTCAGGGTGCCATTGCTGTAGGTTTCGCGAAGTTCGGTGCGGGGATACTTTGCGTTTTCAGTTGTAGAACCGGTGACCGGGGTCCAGAAAAACAAGGTGCCGGTGTCGGAGTGGAAGTATTGGTCCTTGAAGCCATCCACCAGTTTTGACGTTTCAACGGTGTACGGCGGATTGCCGACGGGAACGCTGAGGTTCCAGGTTGCGAGATCGATCATAGACAAAAGCTTCCACGGATTTTTTGCTGCACGCACGTTCCAGAAGCTCTGGCGCGCGCCTTGGGGGCAATCCTTATAATCGCAGAAGTTCAATTTGTTAATGCGTAAATGACAAACGGGTGACGTCAAAATCCTGTTAAAAGGCCATCTTTCCCGGTTTCAGGGGCCTGTGGCGCCGACCGTTAGTCGGCAAATGGACGCTTTAGTTAAATGATGGCGTATTGATAGCTTCTGCTTTTGCGGAACCCGGTCTAGAGTGAAGGCTTAGTATTTGTCCGGTTTTCACGAGAACCCGGCCTGACGTCCCGCATAAGAGAAGCAGCATGGAATGCGCGCAACCCACGCCAGCTGAAGACAGTTCAATTCTTTTAATCGTCGATGATTACCCTGAAAACCTGATCAGCATGCGCGCGTTGTTGCAGCGCCAGGACTGGCAGGTCATCACCGCCGCCTCGGGCTTCGAGGCGCTCAGTCTGTTACTCGAACACGATGTCGACCTGGTGCTGCTGGATGTGCAGATGCCGGGCATGGACGGTTTTGAAGTGGCACGCCTGATGCGCGGCAGCCAACGAACCTGCCTCACGCCGATCATTTTCCTTACCGCCAACGAACAGTCCCAGGACGCCGTGATCAAGGGCTATGCCAGTGGTGCGGTGGATTACCTGTTCAAACCGTTCGACCCACAAATTCTCAAGCCCAAAGTCCAGGCGCTGCTCGAGCATCAGCGCAATCGCCGTGCGTTGCAGCGCCTGAGCCACGATCTGGAGGTCGCGCGCGCGTTTAATGCCTCGGTGCTCGACAATGCCGCCGAAGGCATCCTGGTGGTCGGTGAGGACGGTCTGATCCGCTTTGCCAATCCGGCGATGTCGCGGCTGCTCAATGCCACGTTGCAAGACCTGCAAGGCAAAGCATTCCTGGATTTCCTGCAAAAGCCGCACATTCCTATCTGGGCCGACTCCGAGCTGCTCGCCGGTTACAAACGCGGCGAAATCCTGCGCCTGCATGATGCATTGCTGCGTACGGCGCCCGGCCAGCAGGTGCCCGTGGCGCTGTCCTGCGCGCCGTTGCCCAGCGAGCAACATGCGATGGTGGTGACGGTGCTGGACATGTCGGTGGTGCGCCATCTGCATCAGCAACTGGAGTTCCAGGCGGTCACTGACCCATTGACCGGGCTGCTCAATCGTCGTGGCTTTTACCAGACGGCGGAAAACCTGCTGTTGCGTGGCGACCGCTCCGATAGTGCCTGGGTGCTGCTGTATCTGGACCTCGACGGCTTCAAACGGGTCAACGACTCCCTCGGTCACGATGCCGGCGACCGGGTGCTGCGGTGGGTGTCCGAGCAGTTGAAGGCGTGTCTGCGGCCCTTCGACATTCTGGCGCGCATGGGCGGTGATGAGTTCACCGCGTTGCTGGATCTGGAGTTCCCCGAGCAAGCAGCAAAAATCGCCGAGAAGCTGATTGAGCGGGTGTCGATCTGTCAGCAGATCGATGGTCTGGATATCGCCTTGGGCGCCAGCATCGGCATTGCGACGTACCCGGATTGCGGTTCCAATCTCGACGGTTTGTTGCGCGCATCTGACATCGCCATGTACGAAGCCAAGCGCGCCGGCCGTCAGCAATATCGTTTCTACGATCACGAAATGAACGGCCGGGCACGCTCGCGGTTGATGCTCGAAGAAAGTGTGCGCGCGGCGATCGAGAACCGTGATTTCAATTTGGTGTATCAACCGCAGGTGGCCATTGCCAGCGGGCAGACTCGCGGGTTCGAAGCGCTGATCCGCTGGCAGCACCCGAGCGTCGGCGATGTACCACCGGGGCTGTTTTTGCCATTGCTGGAAGAGGCGCGGTTGATCAGTCACCTGGGCAGCTGGATCTATCAACAAGGGGCGAGCCAGCGAAAAGCCTGGGAAACCGTGTTTGCCGACGACCTGGTGCTGGGCGTCAGTTTGAGCAGCACGCAGTTCGGCATGCCCAATCTGGTCACTGAGTTGCGCCAGGTACTGGAGCGCCATGGTTTGCAGGCGCGCCATCTGGAAGTCGAGGTCACAGAAGAGGCCTTGATGCAAAACCCCGAGGAAACCCGTAAACAGCTGCGCCTGCTGCGTAACCTGGGTGTGCGCGTGGCCCTGGATGACTTTGGTTCCGGGCCGTGTTCGCTGTCTCATCTGCGCGATCTGGAGTTGGACACGCTCAAGTTCGACCGGCATTTGATTGCCCGGCTACTGGAGTCCTCACGCGATGCGGCGCTGGTGCGCAATGTGATCGAGTTGTGCAAGGAGTACGGGATGCTGGTGATTGCCGAAGGGGTGGAAACCGTTGCGCAATATCAGTGGCTGCAAGCCAATGGTTGCGAGTACGTGCAAGGGTTTCTGGTCGCACGGCCGATGATGGCCGAGGACGTCGGTGACTTTGTGCGGCCGTTCGACTGGAACACGCTGACCGCCTGAATTCGCTACACTGGCGACCTTTTCGTGAATCGTGTCGTGCCGCCCCAATGACCGCGTTGAAATACCTCCAGGCCTATCCTGCAGCACTGCAGGAGCAAGTGCGCCAGCTGATCGCCGACGGTCGGCTGGACGACTACCTGAGCCAGCGTTACCCGGAAAAACACCGGGTACAGAGCGACAAGGCGTTGTACACCTACACGCTGGAACTCAAGCAGGAATACCTGCGAAATGCCCCGGCCATCGATAAGGTGTTGTTCGACAACCGCCTCGACCTGACCCATCGCGCCCTCGGATTGCACACCGCGATATCCCGGGTGCAGGGCGGCAAGCTCAAGGCCAAGAAAGAAATTCGTGTAGCTTCATTGTTCAAGGACGCACCTGCCGAGTTTCTGAAAATGATCGTGGTGCATGAACTGGCGCACTTTAAAGAGTCGGATCACAACAAGGCGTTCTACAAGCTTTGCGAACACATGTTGCCGGGGTATCACCAGGTGGAGTTCGATGTGCGGGTGTACCTGACGTGGCGGGATATGCAATAGAGATCAAAATATCGCAACCGGGAGTGTTTAGATGGATGTAAGCAAGACCAAGAGCAGCTTCTATCGTCGGTTGTACGTGGCGTACCTGATTGATAGCGGGCTGGCCAGTAGCGTCCCGGCGCTGACCGAAGTGACCGGCATGCCCCGCCGCACGGCGCAGGACACCATCGCAGCGTTGGCCGATCTGGATATTGTTTGCGAGTTCCAGCAGGAAGAAGGAGCGCGCAATCATGCCGGGCGCTATCGGATTCGCGAGTGGGGGGCGATTGATCGGGGGTGGATCGAGCGCAATCTTCGGCAGATCAAAGCGGTGCTTGAGTACCCCTGAACGTCTGTGGTGCGGTAGCTGACGCCTTCGCGAGCAGGCTCGCTCCCACATTGGATTTGTATACACCGCGGATCAAATGTGGGAGCGGGCTTGCTCGCGAAGAGGCCCTTACGGACGGCGCATCCCGATATGCGGAATGTCATCCTCGAGAAACTCCTCGCCCGACACCACAAACCCGTACCGCCCGTAATACCCCTGTAAATGCGCCTGGGCCGAGAGATAGATCGGTACTTCAGGCCAGCGCTTTTCAGCCTGCTTCAACGCCTGCGCCATCAACTCATGCCCAAGCCCTGTACCGCGCGCTTGAGGGGCAATGATCACTCGCCCGATGACCACGTCGCCACCCTGTAACTCCGGGTCGAGCAACCGCAGGTACGCCACCAGTCGATCCCCGTCCCAAGCCATTAAATGGCAGGTGTCACCTTCCAGATCCTGGCCATCGATGTCCTGATAGACGCATTTCTGCTCAACGACAAACACCTCTGCACGAAGCTGCAGAATGGCGTACAGCTGCTCTTTGCCCAGATCGCTGTGGTGTTTGCAGACCCAATCGATTGTCATCTTCACACTCCTTGAACATCGTTGCTCCGATACTAAGCGCCCAGGCGAAAGATGTCTTTATGGCAGAGAAATCTGTGACAAAGGCCAAAATGCCATCATTCATTTCGCGCGGCCTTGTCTTGTTTGTGTAATCTGAGATGAAGCGCTGTGCAGTGGCTTCGATGAGCTAATGTTGGCACCTGTGTTTGGCAGTACGGGGGCCTTGGAGTTTTGGCTGAAAACACGTCGGGCGTCCCGC
Source organism: Pseudomonas sp. GL-B-26 (assembly GCF_019947405.1). Classification (NCBI taxonomy): domain Bacteria; kingdom Pseudomonadati; phylum Pseudomonadota; class Gammaproteobacteria; order Pseudomonadales; family Pseudomonadaceae; genus Pseudomonas; species Pseudomonas sp. GL-B-26. The sequence goes on from NZ_JAGYGJ010000014.1 coordinate 89,056, forward strand.
CCGCTAAGGATTTTCTAGCATGCCGCGATTGCATCGAGCCTTTGCTTTGATCGGATTGCTGTTGCTGACTCAAAGTGCGGCAGCGGAAAAGCTGCGTTTGGTAGCCGATGCCTGGCCGCCCTTTACCGACTCCACGCTGGTCAACGGTGGGTTGGCCACGGACATCGTCAGCACAGCACTGGCCCGGGCCGGTTATGCCAGTGACTTTGAACAAGTGCCTTGGGCGCGGGCCTTGCTGGGGGTTGGCGAGGGTCGATACGACGTGTTGGTCAACGCCTGGTACACCGACGAGCGCACGAAGCTTGGCCAGTTTTCCGGCGAATACCTGCTCAACCGTGTGCGCTTTCTCAAGCGCAAAGACACGCCGATCGAATACAACAACCTGCAACAACTGCATACCTACCCGATAGCGGTGGTGCGCGGTTACGCCTATTCGCCAGAGTTCGATGACGATGTATCGCTGCAGAAAGTCCCGGTGCACAGCTTCTCCATGGCGGTGCGCATGGTCGCCGCCGACCGGGTCAAATTGACCCTGGAAGACGAATACGTCGCGCGTTACTACCTGGCCCGGGAATCAACCAAGGTGCGCAATGCTGTGGAGTTTTTGCCCAAGCCATTGAGCGAGAACAGCCTGCACATCCTGGTCAGCCTGAAGAACCCCAGGCATGAACAGATCGTCGCTGGTTTCGACCGCGAGATCGCGGCAATGAAAGTGGATGGCAGTTATCAGCGGTTGATGGAACAGCACGGATTGTAGGTGTGGCTGATGGCCTCATCGCGGGCAAGCTCAGCCACCGCAGATCTCAATCCTCACTCGTTTCCTTGATGAGGTGCGCTGCCAACGTCCGCAATGGCCCAAGCTGACGGCACATCAATGCCAATTGCGTCTGCACCAGCCGTTGGCCTTCATCAAGTTCGTCCGGCATCTGTTCAAGCGTATTGGCCAGTGCCTCTTCCTCATCGCTCTGAATCGCAATCGGCAGTTTGCTTGCCAACCCTTGGGCAATTTCATCGATGCTGGCGGCCAGTCTCACGCCAGCACCGTCGATCAAATGCTCGCGCACGTCGGGCGGTAGCTGGGTTTCCCGGTGTGCGCCCAGTCCGGACAAATAACTGAGCAAGGTGTGCGACAGCACCAGGAAGCGGAACCCGACATCTGCTTCCTTACGGAAATGCCCCGGTTCCATCAGCATGTTGGCGAGCGTCGTCGACAGTGCCGCGTCAGCGTTGTGCGCATTGCGTCGGGCCAGACGATACGCCAGGTCGTCGCTTTTGCCGGCTGCGTATTGCTGCATGATCTGGCGTAGGTAAATGCTGTTGCAGGTCAGGGTGTTGGCCAGCACTTTGTTCAGGCGTCGGCCCTGCCAGTCCGGCAGGAACAGGAACACCGCCAGCCCGGCGATCAGGCTGCCGAGCAAGGTATCGAACAACCGCGGCAGGAACAGCCCGTAACCATCCCCGACCTGGTTGAAGCAGAACAGCACCATCAAGGTGATCGCGGCCGTCGCCAAGGTGTAGCGGGTGGTGCGGTTGATAAAGAACACCACCCCGGCGGCGATCGCAAAGCATGACTGGACCAAGGGATTCGGAAACAGATCGAACAGCGCCCAGGCCACGGTCAGGCCGATGGCGGTGCCGATGATTCGTTGGCCGAGTTTGCGGCGGGTTGCGCCGTAGTTTGGTTGGCAGACAAACAGCGTGGTGAGGATGATCCAGTAACCCTGAGACGGGTGGATCAAATGCACCATCCCGTAGCCGATGCTCAAGGCCAGGGGCAAACGCAGTGCGTGACGGAACAGCAATGACGTCGGTGTCAGCTGCGTGCGCAGGCGTATCCAGACATCCTTCAGGTTACGTGGCGAACGGTCGAGCAGGCTGCTGTCGGTGGCATCGGCCAAGGCGTCGGGGTTGCTGGCATCGCTGAGCAAACGATCGAGCGTGCCGAGGTTGGCCGCCAGTGCCCGCAACGATCGCAACAGCCCGCGCCAGGCCGGGTTGCTCTGAATGCGCAAATGTTCGAGAGAGGCGTGCAGGTCGCTCAGGGCTTCGGCGAAGCTGGCGTCATAGATGAACGGCTGGCGCATCTGGATCGACTCGGCCAGCGCCCGGCAGGCCTTGCCTTGCTGACGCAGCAGGCGCTGGCAGCGGAACATCACGTCGCTGTGAAAGAAGGCATCGGCCAGGGCGTTGTAAGGGTAGTGCGAGGAACTGGCGCGCTCGTGGATGTCCTGAGCGAGGAAGTACAGCTTCAGGTAACGGCTGAGTTTCGAGCCCGGTCGACCGTTGCCGACGCGGTGCAGGATGATTTCCTTGGCGGCGTTCAGTGCGGCCACGACACGGCCGTTTTGCTGCGCCAGTTCCAGTCGGCGCGCTTCCACGTCCATCTGCCGGATCGGCTCGAACAGCGACGATTTCAGCTTCAGGTAGTAACCCAACTCGCGGAACAACCGCGCCAGGCTTTGCTGCACCGGCTGATTGGAAAACATCGCCTGCCACAGCACCGAGAGCAAACCGTACCAGGCCGCACCGGCCACCAGCAGCACCGGTTCGTGCCAGAAATCGGTGACTGCACCGCCGCGCTGGTCCACGCCGATCATGGTGTAGACCGACAGAATCAACGTCGCCGAGGCAATCGCGCCATAGCGTTCACCCAAGGCGCCGAGCATGGTCAGGCCGAAACTGGCCATAGCCAGGGCGATGATAAAAATAACGGGGTAGGGGAAGAGCAATTCGACGGAGAGGGCGGCGACGCTGAAGCACACCAACGTCACGGCCAGTGCGTTAAGGCGGCCTTGCCAACTGTCGTCGGTCTCGGCCAGGGCGCTGGCGATGATCCCGAGGAACAGCGGGATCAGCAGCCCCATTTCATCCTTGTACCAACACAGCGCCATGCTGCCGGTCAGGGCGATGAACACCCGCACGCTGTAGCTGAATTTATCCAGCGCCCAGAGGCGACGCAGAGACTGACTAAAGGGGGTCGATGACATGAAGTGCGAAGGCCTTCCGAGGCAATGACGCTAAATTGAGCCAGTAATGACGCCGACGCAATGGCGCCGATCACATCTGACAGCAAAATCTGTTCCTTCCCTGGCAAACATTACCTTGAAATGAAATCCCCTGTAGGAGCTGTCGAGTGAAACGAGGCTGCGATTTTTTGATCTTGTTTTTAAAAAGCAAAGTCAAAAGATCGCAGCCTCGTTTCACTCGACAGCTCCTACACAGCTCCTACATGCGGGGAGCGGTGCGGGTCAGACGAATTGCGCGGCAGCGTAGCCGGAGGCCCAGGCCCACTGGAAGTTGAAACCGCCCAGATGCCCGGTCACGTCGAGTACTTCGCCGATGAAGTACAGGCCGGGGCTTTTCAGTGATTCCATGGTCTTGGACGACACCTCGTTGGTATCGACGCCGCCCAATGTCACTTCAGCGGTGCGATAACCTTCAGTGCCGGCCGGAACCACTTTCCAGCTCGCCAGTTTTTCGGCGATGTCGGCAATTTCTGCGTGGGTGTATTGCTTCATCGGTTTGGAGACGAACCAGTTATCCGCCAGCAGGTTGGCCATCTTCTTGGTGAAGATTTCCCCCAGCAGGGTTTTCAGCTCGCTGTTCGGACGTTCGGCTTGCTGCTGTTGCAGCCAGCTCGGTACGTCATAGTCCGGCATCAGATTGATCTCAACCGTATCGCCGGATTCCCAGAACGAAGAAATCTGCAAAATCGCCGGACCACTGAGGCCGCGGTGGGTGAACAGGATGTTCTCGCGGAAACTCTGGTCATTGCAGCTCACCAGGCAATCCACCGACGTACCGGACAGCTCGGTGCAAAGCTCCTTGAGCTGATCGGTGATGGTGAACGGCACCAGCCCGGCGCGGGTCGGCAGCAAGTCGTGGCCGAACTGCTTGGCCACCTGATAACCGAAACCGGTCGCACCTAGCGTCGGGATCGACAAGCCGCCAGTGGCGATCACTAACGATTCGCAGGTGATCTGATCGAGGGTGGTTTGCAGCAGGTAGCCGCTTTCCATTTTCTCGATGTGCTGGATCGAGGTGTCGAGGTGCAGGCTGACGCCGACCTGATCGCACTCGTTGAGCAGCATTTCAAGGATGTCGCTGGATTTGTTATCGCAGAACAATTGGCCGAGTTTCTTCTCGTGGTATGGCACGCCATGTTTGGCGACCATCCCGATGAAATCCCACTGGGTGTAGCGGGCCAGGGCAGATTTGCAGAAGTGTTCGTTCTGCGAGAGGAAATTGCTCGGTTCGGTGTACATGTTGGTGAAATTGCAGCGGCCACCGCCCGACATCAGGATTTTCTTGCCGGCCTTGTTCGCATGGTCGAGCAACATCACCTTGCGCCCGCGCCCGGCGGCGGTCAGCGCACACATCAAACCTGCGGCGCCAGCGCCAATGATCACGACTTCGGTAGAGCGCAAAACGGTGTCCTCTCTGTTTCACCACAAAACTAATGTGGGAGCGGGCTTGCTCGCGAAAGCGGTGTGTCAGTCAACATTTAAGCCGACCGACAGATTGCATTCGCGAGCAAGTCGAATCGTCGCACCGCCGCTCCCACAGGGGATCTTCGTTGGGTCGAAGAATCCTTACAAAATACGCACGCGCAGCGAACGGCCTTTGATCTTGCCGTCATTCAGGCGCTGCAAGGCTTGCTTGGCGATCCCGCGTTCCACAGCCACATAAGCCTGGAAGTCGAAAATCGCGATCTTGCCAACCTGAGCGCCCGGAATACCCGCATCGCCCGTCAGTGCGCCAAGAATGTCGCCCGGACGCACCTTGTCTTTACGGCCCGCGCCGATGACCAGCGTGCTCATCACCGGCAGCAGCGGTGCGCCGCCCTGGGAAGTGAGGTTGTCGATCTGATCCCAGCTCAACGGCGACTTCTGCAGTTGCTCGATGGCTTGGGCGCGGTGCGCTTCGGACGGTGCGACCAGGCTGATCGCAATACCTTTCTCACCAGCACGACCGGTACGGCCAACACGGTGGATGTGGATTTCCGAATCACGGGCCAGTTCGACGTTGATCACCATGTCCAGCGCATCGATGTCCAGACCGCGCGCGGCGACGTCGGTAGCAACCAGCACCGAGGTGCTGCGGTTGGCGAACATGGCCAGTACCTGGTCACGGTCACGCTGTTCCAGATCACCATGCAAGCCGACGGCGGAAATGCCTTTGGAGGTCAGGTGATCGACGGTTTCCTGAACCTGCTGCTTGGTGAAGCAGAACGCCACGGTGGACGCTGGGCGGAAGTGGCCGAGGACTTTGGTCACGGCACTCATGCGCTCTTCCGGGGAGATTTCGTAGAAGCGCTGCTCGATCTGCGTGTCGTCGTGGAACGCCTCGGCCTTCACGATCTGAGGGTTGCGCATGAACTTCGCGGCCAACTGCTTGATGCCCGTCGGGTACGTGGCGGAGAACAGCAGGGTCTGGCGACGCTCCGGGCACTGGGCAATGATTTCTTCGATGGAATCGTAGAAACCCATGTCGAGCATGCGGTCGGCTTCGTCGAGGATCAGCGTGTTCAGGCCATGGAGCACCAGCGAACCTTTGCGCAAATGCTGCTGAAGGCGGCCCGGGGTGCCGACGATGATGTGCGCGCCATGCTCCAGAGAGCCGATCTGCGGGCCGAAGGACACGCCGCCACACAAGGTCAGGATCTTGATGTTGTCTTCGGCTCGGGCCAGACGACGGAGTTCCTTGGCGACCTGATCGGCCAGTTCGCGAGTCGGGCAAATGACCAGCGCCTGGCAACCGAAGAAGCGCGGATTGATCGGGTTCAGCAGGCCGATACCAAAGGCGGCGGTCTTGCCGCTGCCGGTCTTGGCCTGGGCGATCAGGTCCATCCCCTTGAGGATCACCGGCAAGCTTTGCGCCTGGATCGGCGTCATCTCGGCATAACCCAAAGAGTCGAGGTTAGCCAGCATGGCGGCGGACAGCGGCAAAGTATTAAAAGCGGTGGCGATGGTGGTCACGGGACTGGCCTGCAAAACAAAATGTCGCGCAGTGTACCAGCCCGGTGGCCATTCGCCCTAAGGCTCTATGTGCTCTTCCGGACGCTTGACGCGCCGTCCGTCTTCCTTTGAGAGCTGAGAAAAGATCGTTGCGGCCAGCATCGCCATGATTCCGACCGTTACAAAGGTCAGCTGGAACGCGCCCAAAACCGTGTCCACGCCGTCGTTGCCGATCTCCGCCGTGAAGCCGCCAAGCAAGGCGCCGGCACAGGCAACGCCAAGGCTCAGGGACAATTGCGCGACCACCGACAGCAAGCTATTGCCGCTGCTGGCGCTGGCGTCGTCGAGGTCGATCAGGGTTACGGTGTTCATTGCGGTGAACTGCAGCGAGTTGATCGCCCCCAGAATCGATAGCATCACCAACAGCAGCCAGTACGGCGTCTGCTCGCTGACCAGGCCCATGCTCGCCAGCATCAGCCCCAGCGCCAACGTGTTGCCGGTCAGTACGATGCGATAGCCCAAACGTTCGATCAGCGGCCGTGCCACCGACTTGGCGACCATTGCTGCCGCCGCCAGCGGCAACATGCTCATCCCGGCCTGGGACGGCGAGTAACCCAGCGCCACTTGCAACAGCAACGGCACGAGAAACGGCAGGGCGCCGCTGCCCAGTCGGGCGAACAGGTTGCCGAGGATGCCCACGGCAAACGTCCGGGTCTTGAACAGCGACGGTGCGAACAGCGGATTTTCGATGTGCCCGGCCCGCAACCAGTACGCCGCCAGACAGGCCATGCCGGCGAACAGCAGCAACATCACGCGCAAATGCGGCAGGTGCAGCTCGCCGAGGCCTTCCATGGCGATGGTGATCAGCACCATCGCCGCGCCGAACAGTAAAAAGCCCAGGCTATCGAAGCGGGTGCGTTCGGTGCCGCGCAGGTCGGGGATAAATCTCCACACCGCGTAACAACCAACGGCGCCCACCGGCAGGTTGATCAGGAAGATCCAGTGCCAGGTCAGGTATTGCACCATCCAGCCGCCCATGGTCGGGCCGATCAACGGGCCGAGCAATCCGGGAATGGTGATGAAGCCCATGATTCGCACCAGCTCCGAGCGAGGGTAGGCACGCAGCACCACCAACCGCCCGACCGGCAACATCAGCGCACCACCCAGGCCCTGAATCACCCGTGCGCCAATCAACAGGCTCAGGGTGCTCGACAGCGCGCAGAGCAACGAGCCGAGGCTGAACAGCAGAATCGCGCTGAAGAAGATTTTCTTGGTACCGAAACGGTCGGCGATCCAGCCCGAGGCGGGGATCAGCAAGGCGACGGTGAGCATGTAGGCGATGATCACGCCCTGCATGCGCAACGGGTCTTCGGCCAGGTCTCGGGCCATGGCGGGCAGGGCGGTGTTGAGGATGGTCCCGTCGAGGGATTGCATGAAGAACGCGATGGCGACGACCCACGGCACCCAGCGGGCGGTGACAGCGTCGAGAGGCGGGCGGTTGGGCATGGGACCTCTTGTGGGTGTGAGATGAAGCAGTCCGCAAGTCGATGAAATCCTGTAGCAGCTGGCGAAGCCTGCGTTCGAGGACGAAGTCCTCGCGAGTTCAGCGTACGCGCTCCTACAGAAGTAACTCGGTTGCCGGTTTGGCGAGGACTGCGTCCTCGAACGCAGGCTTCGCCAGCTGCTACAAAGTGTTTACAGCGTTAACGTGAGTTTGCTGACCAGCGCCCCCGGCAACAACGCCGAGGCCGTGGCCCGCTGGCTGTAGGTACTGGCCGACAACATCAGCTCGCGCTCCTCGGTCAACGCTTCCAGCTGCGATCCCAGCAAACTGTACGCACTGTCATCAAACCGCATGGTGCTCACCGGCGCCTGAATCTCGCCGTTCTCAACCCAGAACGTCGCAAACCGTGTCATGCCGGTCAGGCGTGCCGCCGGCTGATCGGAGTAGTTCAGGTACCACAGGTTGCTGATGTACAAGCCCGTGCCCAATTGCTTGAGAATCTCTGCATCAGGCAACGTACCGGCCGCCATGTTCACTGCGCTCGGCATTTCTCCACCGCTGGCGCCATTGGCGGTCAGGCCGTACTCGGCCGCACTGCGTGAACTGACCATTTGCGCGCCGGCCTTGCCGTTGACGATCAACCCAAGATCGCTGCGCGGATAACCTTCGCCGGAGAATGCCGGGCTCAACGAACCGCTAACCTTTTCATCCACCGACACCAACGGGCTGAACGCACTGTCGCCCGCGTAAAGCTTCTGCAGCGGACTGTTTTTGCTGGCAATCGACTGCGCCGAGAAACCACCCCAGCCCAGCATGTCCATGATTTCTCCCAGGGCTGCCGGCGCCAGATAGGCGCGGTACTGACCCGGCGCCAGGGTGTGTTGCGGTCTGCCGAGAAACGCCAACTGCTCGCGCGCCTGCGCAAAGCGCTTGGCAAACCCTTCGCTGTTCCAGTCGTGCCCGGCGTAGCTGGCTTTCACCGCCTGGCCGTTGTCATGGAACAGGCTGAAATCGAAGTTGAAGCTGTTGGCCTGATGCCAGCCGAACGCGCCCGAAGAACTGGCGAAACCGCGACTGATCGGGCCAGCGGCGTAGAAACCGACCAGATCCAGCCCTTCAGCCGCCTGGGTGATTTCAGCGACCACTTGCTCGGTATCCGGTAGCGGATGCGCCTGAACGTTCTTGCTCTGCCAGCCGTTGTAGTTGAGCAGCAGGTACGGATCCTGCGGCAGCAACGGCAAGGTTTCGCGCAACTGTTGCAGACCTTCGACCAGGCGCTGAATATCGACTTCCGCATCACCGGAAAGGGTGATGTTCAGGTCGGCATGCCGGCCATCATTGATCAGTTTGAAACCGACGCTCGCCTGCTGCACCTGCCCGGCCTGACGGACCTTGGCGTGGTTGAAGCGCACGAAGGCCGAGGATTCGGCGGCGTAACTTAGAGTGAATTGCTCCGGCTCGCGAATCGCATCGCGCAGCCAATTGACCAAGGCCTTGAACGCATCGGCCTGACTTTTTGAAGTACTCATCAGGCATCTCCCCCAAACACATCCACATTGCTGAACACACAGGCCGGCGAGGCATGGCCGACGCGGATCACCTGGTTCGGTTCGCCCTTGCCGCAGTTCGGTGTGCCCAGGACCTTGACGGAGTTGGCATCGCCGACGGCGCTGAGGCTTTTCCAGAACTGCGCGGAAATCGCCCGGTAGTTCGGGTTCTTGACCACGCCTTTGAGTTCGCCGTTTTCGATCAGTTGGCCCCACTCACAGCCGAACTGGAACTTGTTACGGGCATCGTCGATGGACCACGAGCGGTTGGTGCTCATCAAAATCCCGTGCTCGATGTTGCCGATCATCTGCTCCAGCGGTTGATTGCCGGCCTCGATGTTCAGGTTGGCCATACGATCGATCGGCGGACGGTTCCAGCTGCAGGCGCGGCTGTTGGCAACGCCATCCATGCCGGCACGGAATTGCGACAGTGCACCGCCCAATGGACGCAGCAGCAAACCTTCTTTAATCAGGAATTGTTTGCTCGCGGCAGTACCGTCGTCGTCATGGCCATAGCTGGCGAGCTGCTCGGGGATGTCCGGGTCGAAGGTCACGTTGAGCAGTTTGGAGCCGTATTGCAGGCTGCCGAAGTCTTCTGCCTTGACGAAACTGGTGCCGGCGTAATTGCGCTCATCGCCGAGGATACGGTCCAGTTCCAGGGGGTGACCGATGGACTCGTGGATCTGCAGCATCATCTGGTCCGGCATCAACAAAAGGTCACGCGGGCCTTTCGGGGTGTTCGGCGCCAGCAGCAATTGCAGCGCCTGATCGGCGATTTTCGGACCGGCGCCGACCAGGCCGCAGCGGCTGATCACATCAAAACCGCCCTGTTGACCGAAGTTCTCGCGGCCCAGGGTTCGGGTCTGGCTGTCGTTGCCGTCGTAGGCGGTGACGTCCACGCTCGGGTAGACGAAACGCTGGGCCTGGCGCAGTTCGGCGCCGGCGCTGTTGAGGTAGATCTGCTCGACGTTAGTGATGCCGATGCTCACCTGCCAGTTCACCAGTCGCTCATCCTTGGGCACGGACGCGGATTCGGCGCCGAGCAGTTGGTAGCAATCACTCAGGGACGGGAAGGGCTGGTCAAAGTTCGGCGAAAAGTAGTCGGCGCGGTCGCTGGAGACGGCTTGCTCGCGCAAGTCGAGCAGGGCGTGGGGCTTGAGTCGGCGGGCTTGCTGCTCGGCTCGCTCCAGCGCGGCTTGCAGCCCGGACTGCGACAGGTCGTTGGTCGCGGCATAGGCTTCGACGCCGTTGACCCGAACGGTCAGCATCGCGCCTTCGTCACGGCTCAGGCTCGGAGGTTCGGCGACATTCTTGCGCACCGACAGGTACTGGCCGGACTCGCGCACATAACGCAGCGAAAAGAATTCAGCGCCCGTGCGCAAGGCAGCGAAGCGCTGCTTGAGCTGGGGATGGAAATCGAACATTCGGGAACCTCCTTGGTATGGAGTGGCGGTGTATCGATGTTGCGAGGGGGGTGAAACGTTTGCGTGGCGCTAGATTAGGCCTGCGCGGGGGGTAGGATCAAGCGCGGAGCGGTGTAGGAAAGGATTACCAGGTTGGGTCAGGCGGATGTGTATCGTTTGGTCGGGCCCCTTCGCGAGCAAGTCGAATCGTCGCACCGCCGCTCCCACATTTGATCTTTGGTGTTCACAGAATGTGTGTTCACTGAAGATCCCCTGTGGGAGCGGGCTTGCTCGCGAAGGCAGCACCGCGGTGTAGCTGTGTTACTGAGCAGTCAGGCTCACATCACGCAACGGCTTGCCTTTCACCGGAGCATCACCGGCTACGAAGTAAGCAGCCTTGCTACGCGGCAATGGCTTGCGACCACGGATCTTGTCGGCGATTTTTTCGGCGATCATGATCGTCGGCGCGTTCAGGTTGCCGGTGGTGATGATCGGCATGATCGAGGCATCGACCACACGCAGGCTCTGCATGCCGTGCACACGACCTTCAGCGTCAACCACCGCCATTTCGTCGGTGCCCATCTTGCACGAGCAAGACGGGTGGAACGCGGTTTCGGCGTGTTCGCGGATGAACTTGTCCAACTGCTCATCAGTTTGCACGTCGATGCCCGGGCTGATTTCGCGGCCACGGAAAGCGTCCAGTGCCGGCTGTTGCATGATTTCACGGGTCAGGCGGATGCCGTCGCGGAATTCCTGCCAGTCCTGCTCGGTGGCCATGTAGTTGAACAGGATGCTTGGGTACTCGCGCGGATCCTTGGACTTGGCCTGGATGCGACCACGGCTCGGCGAACGCATGGAACCCATGTGCGCCTGGAAACCGTGCTCTTTCACACCGTTGCTGCCGTTGTAGTTAATCGCGACCGGCAGGAAGTGGTACTGGATGTTCGGCCAATCGAATTCCGGACGGGTACGGATGAAACCGCCGGCTTCGAACTGGTTGCTGGCGCCGATGCCGGTGCCTTTGAACAGCCATTCGGCACCGATGGCCGGTTGGTTGTGCAGCAGCAGCGAGGGGTACAGCGAGACCGGTTGGGTGCAGGCGTATTGCAGGTACAACTCGAGGTGATCCTGCAGGTTTTCACCCACGCCCGGCAGGTCGTGGACCACCGGAATGTCGAGTTTTTTCAGCAGCTCGGCCGGGCCGACACCGGAGCGTTGCAGGATCTGCGGCGAAGCGATGGCGCCGGAGCACAGCAGCACTTCTTTGCGGGCGCGGGCTTCAACGCGCTCTTCAGCGGCGCCGATCAGGTAACGCACGCCGACCGCACGCTTGCCTTCGAACAGGATCTTGTCAGTCAGGGCGTGGGTGACGATGGTCAGGGTCGAGCGCTTCTTGGCGATGTCCAGGTAACCGCGAGCGGTGCTGGCGCGACGGCCGTTCGGCGTCACGGTGCGGTCCATCGGGCCGAAACCTTCCTGCTGGTAACCGTTCAGGTCTTCGGTACGCGGGTAACCGGCTTGTACGCCTGCTTCAACCATCGCGTGGAACAGCGGGTTATTGCCGGCTTTCGGCGTGGTCACGCTGACCGGACCGTCGCCACCGTGGTAGTCGTTCGGGCCGATGTCGCGGGTTTCAGCCTTGCGGAAATACGGCAGGCAGTTCAGGTAGTCCCAGTCTTCCAGACCGGGCAGTTTGGCCCAGTTGTCGTAGTCCATCGCGTTGCCGCGGATGTAGCACATGCCGTTGATCAGCGAGGAACCACCCAGGCCCTTGCCGCGACCGCATTCCATCCGGCGACCGTCCATGTGTGGCTCTGGATCGGTTTCGTAGGCCCAGTTGTAGCGACGACCTTGCAGCGGGAACGCCAAAGCAGCCGGCATTTGCGTGCGAAAATCCATACGGTAGTCCGGGCCGCCTGCTTCGAGCAGCAGGACGGTGACGCCTTCGTCTTCAGTCAGACGGGTCGCCAGGGTGTTACCGGCCGAGCCGGCACCGATGATGATGTAATCGAATTCTTGGGACATTGAATGCACCCTCTTTGAAGTTGGTCAGGTCACCTGTAGCAGCTGCCGAGGAACGAGGCTGCGTTGGGTCGCGCAGCGACCCTCTGAGGGCGGTCCTGCGGACACGCAACGCAGCCTCGTGCCTCGGCAGCTGCTACAGGGTTTTCAGCCGGGGCTTAGAAAACCGAGGCGTAATCGCCCAGTTCGACCTGTACCGATTTGATGCGTGTGAAGTTGTTCAGCGAGCTGATGCCGTTCTCACGGCCCACGCCCGACTGCTTGTAGCCGCCGACCGGCATCTTGGCGTCGGACTCGCCCCAGGCGTTGATCCAGCAGATACCGGCTTCCAGTTGATGAATCACGCGGTGAGCGCGGTTCAGGTCTTTGGTGACGACACCAGCCGCCAAACCGAACTCGGTGTCGTTGGCGCGACGGATCACTTCTTCTTCGGTTTCGTAAGTCAGGATGCTCATCACCGGGCCGAAGATTTCTTCGCGAACGATGGTCATCTCGTCGGTGCAGTCGGTGAACACGGTCGGTGCCACGAACGCGCCTTTGGCGAATTCGCCGTCGGTCAGACGATCGCCGCCGCACAGCACGCGAGCGCCTTCTTCCTTACCTTTGGCGATGTAACCCAGCACGCTTTCCATGTGGGCGAAGCTGACCAGTGGGCCGAAGTTGGTGTTCTCGTCTTCCGGGTTGCCAACGCGGATGCGCGCAACGCGCTCAACGATCTTGGCTTCGAAAGCGGCTTTCAGGTGGCTTGGCACGAACACGCGAGTGCCGTTGGTGCAGACCTGACCGGAGCTGTAGAAGTTGGCCATCATCGCGGTGTCGGCGGCGCGATCGAGGTCGGCGTCGTCGAAGATGATCAGCGGGGATTTGCCGCCCAGTTCCATGGTCACGTCTTTCAGCGACGAGGCGGAAGCGCTTGCCATGACCTTCTTGCCGGTGTCGGTGCCGCCGGTGAAGGAGATTTTTTCGATACGTGGGTGTTCGGTCAACCAGGTGCCGACTTCACGGCCGCTGCCGGTCAGCACGTTGAACACGCCTGCTGGCAGGCCTGCTTCGGTGTAGATCTCGGCCAGTTTCAGCGTGGTCAGGGAAGTGACTTCGCTTGGCTTGAAGATCATTGCGTTACCGGCCGCCAGGGCAGGTGCGGATTTCCACAGGGCGATCTGGATCGGGTAGTTCCACGCGCCGATACCGGCCACGACGCCCAGCGGCTCGCGACGGGTGTAGACGAAAGAAGTGGTGCGCAGTGGAATCTGCTCGCCTTCGATGGCCGGCACCAGACCTGCGTAGTACTCCAGCACGTCAGCGCCGGTGACGATGTCGACGTACTTGGTTTCGGAGAACGACTTGCCGGTGTCCAGGGTTTCCAGGGCAGCCAGTTCATCGTTGCGCTCGCGCAGGATGTCGACGGCACGACGCAGGATGCGCGAACGCTCCATGGCGGTCATCGCGGCCCAGATTTTCTGGCCCTTTTCGGCGCTGACTACAGCGCGCTCAACGTCTGACTGGGTCGCACGTTGTACGGTTGCGAGGACTTCACCGTTAGCCGGGTTGATGGCTTCGAAGGTGGCGTCGCTGCTGGCGTCACTGTAGCCGCCATCGATGTAGAGTTTTTGCAGTTCGAAACGGGCCATAAAGTCCTCGCAAGTGCATAAGTTAGTTGGCGTTAACCACCGGGCGTGCCGTAAAGCCTTGGCAACGCTGGTCAGTGGCGGTTCAGGTGCTGAGCGGTTCTGTGTGCTCTAACTCACCTGCTTGGCCAGTTGGAAATCCATGTATTCGTAAGCGATCTGGTGCGCTTGCCCGGTGTCGAAAGCATCTCCCGACAGCGCGCCGCGCAACCACAAACCGTCAATGAGGGCTGCCAGGCCGCGGGCTGCACTGCGCGCGTCATCGAGCGGCAATACACGGCGGAACTGGCAGCACAGGTTGGAATACAGACGGTGATCGTTGATCCGCTGCAACCTGTGCAAAGACGGGTGGTGCATGCTGGTGGCCCAGAAGGCCAGCCAGGTTTTCATTGCCGGGCCATTGACCTGGCTGGCGTCGAAGTTGCCTTCGATAATCACCTGGAGGTGCGCCCGCGGGCTGCTGTCCTCCAGCGCCTGACGGCGCGCGGTGACGTTCTCGCTGAGGACACTCATCAGATACTGCGCCGTGGCAGCGATCAGGCCGTTCTTGTCCTGAAAATAGTGACTGATGATGCCATTCGAGACACCGGCCAAACGGGCGATCAGCGCAATGCTGGCGTCCCCCATGCCGACCTTATCGACAGCCTGCAACGTGGCTTCGATCAACTGCTGGCGGCGGATGGGTTGCATACCGACCTTGGGCATCTTGCACATCTCCTTAGGCCTTCCGGCGGACGTGAAACGTCTATCGGATTGAAGGCCAGTCTATTTTGTTTTGATTGAACGTTCAATCAACAAAGAATAAGATCTGCGACAATTCGTCGCTGCCTACAGGTTTTTCCTACATGTAGTTGGCGGAAAAACGACATCTGAAAACGCTCGAAACCCACACGCTCAGGCGTTCAGGGGCTTCGGGCTTTTTTCGGGCTGTCTTTATATCACCCGCTGGTCGGCTGCCAACTAAGCGATTGGTCGGGTAACGCGTTGCCTTGTGTTTTTCTCTCGCACTGCCTGGAGCATCTGTGCCATGAGTTCTGCCTCTCTAATAAAGACCCCACCCGAGAAGGTGACGGTCAACGGTTGGGTGTTCTACACCTCTACCGCGTTGATTCTGTTGTTGACCGCCATTCTGATCATCGCCCCGCAAGAGGCCGGCAGATTGCTCGGTATTGCCCAGGCCTGGTTGTCCCGCAGCTTCGGCTGGTACTACATGGTGGTGATTGCCGCTTATCTGGTGTTCGTGGTCGGCCTGGCGTTTTCGTCCTACGGCAAGCTCAAACTGGGCAGCAAGGACGACACCCCGGACTTCAGCTACGGCGCTTGGGCGGGGATGTTGTTCTCGTCGGGTATCGGTATTTCGCTGCTGTACTTCGGTGCTTCCGAGCCGCTGGACCACTACTTCAATCCGCCGGAAGGCGTGGCCGGCAGTAACCTCGCGGCACGTCAGGCGGTTCAACTGACGTTCCTGCACTGGGGCCTGCATGGCTGGGCAATCTACGCATTGGTCGGCCTGGCCGTTGCTTACTTTGCTTACCGTCATAACCAGCCGCTGGCGTTGCGTTCGGCGCTGTATCCGCTGGTCGGCGAGCGTTGGGTCAAAGGCGCGGCCGGTCATGCGGTAGACGGCTTCGGCATGTTCGTGACCCTGCTGGGTCTGGTGACGAACCTGGGGATTGGTTCGCTGCAAGTGTCGTCGGGGCTGGAAAACCTGTTCGGCATGGAACACAACAACACCAACCTGCTGATCGTGATTATCGTGATGAGCACCGTGGCGACCATCGCGGCTGTGTCCGGTGTGGAAAACGGCATCCGCCGTCTGTCCAACCTGAACATCGTGCTGTTCAGTGGTCTGCTGATTTTCGTGCTGCTGTTCGGCCCGACCCTGCACCTGCTTAATGGCTTCGTGCAAAACGTCGGCGACTACCTGAACGGCGTGGTGCTGAAGACCTTCGACCTCTATGTGTACGAAGGCGACAGTGAGAAGTCCGACCGTTGGTTGGGCCTGTGGACCCTGTTCTACTGGGCGTGGTGGATTTCCTGGGCCCCATTCGTGGGTATGTTCATCGCGCGTATTTCCCGTGGTCGCACGGTGCGTGAACTGGTAGCCGGCGTGCTGCTGATCCCGCTGGGCTTCACCCTGGCGTGGCTGTCGATCTTCGGCAACTCGGCCCTTGACCTGGTGATGAACCACGGGGCGGTGGAACTTGGCAAGACGGCGCTGGAACAGCCGTCGATGGCGATCTACCAATTGCTTGAACATTACCCGGCGTCGAAAATCGTGATCGGCGTGTCGATCTTTGTCGGTTTCGTGCTGTTCCTGACCCCGGCGGATTCCGGCGCGGTGATGATGGCCAACCTTTCGTGCAAGGGCGGCAACGTCGACGAAGATGCGCCGCACTGGCTGCGGATCTTCTGGTCGGCGGTGATCACGCTGGTGACCATCGGCCTGCTGTTCGCCGGTAACTTCGAAGCCATGCAAACCATGGTGGTGCTGGCCGGTCTGCCGTTCTCGGTGGTGCTGGTGTTCTTCATGTTCGGCCTGCACAAGGCGATGCGCCAGGACGTGCAGATCGAACAGGAGCAAGCGGAGCTCGCAGCCCGCGGTCGTCGTGGTTTCAGCGAGCGTTTGACGCAGCTGGACTTGCAGCCGAATCAGTCGATTGTTCAGCGTTTCATGGACAAGCAAGTCAGCCCGGCGCTGGAAGAGGCCGTGGTGCAATTGCGTGGCAAGGGTCTGGACGTGCAAACGTTGCTGGGCAAGGCCAAGCGTTGCATGGGCCTGCGAATCGAGATGGAAGAGGGCAACCCTTTTGTCTACGAAGTGAGTCTGGACGGCTATCTGGCGGCGGCGAGCGACATGGTTTCGGCGGAAAGTGCTGATGAACCGCGTGCACGTTACTACCGCGCCGAGGTGTACCTGCACAACGGCAGCCAGGACTACGACTTGATGGGCTTCACTTCGGATCAGATCACCCGTGACGTGCTCGATCAGTTTGAAAGCCATCGGCAGCTCCTTGGCCGGGTCTATAGCTGAGATCAGAAGTGATGCGGTAAAGCTGTTGTGGCGAGGGAGCTTGCTCTCGCTGGGTTGCGAAGCGACCCCAAGAATTTGTGAGTGCTGCGCACTCAAGCGGGAGCAAGCTCCCTCGCCACAGTTATCAGCATTCCAAGCCTGATATCTGCACTAACAAAAACGCCGCGATCTTCTCGCGGCGTTTTTGTGTGTGTTGCCTTTACCCCAGGTTCTTGCCGAGCAGTGCGTGATACAGCTCGCTGTCACCCAGAATCCCGACAACCTTGTTGTTGTCGTGCAGCACCAGCTTATTACCCGTCTGATAACGAATCTGCAGCGCATCGCGCATGCCGATGTTCGAGTCCACCAGTGTTGGCCGACGACCCAAGCCTTCAACCGCTTGCCCTGGGATCCAGTTCTGCAGGTCCAGGCTCGCGCCGTTCTGGCGAGCGCCTTTGATGGTGTTGCCTTCGGCCAGGTCCAGCCAGGAATCACCACCTGGATCGAGGCATACCGAACCGTTGATGCGTTTGCAGTTGTCCAGGGTGCGCATCAGGCTGCGACCGCACAGTACGTTCAGCGGATTGGTGTGGGCGACGAAGGTCCGCACGTAGTCGTCCGCCGGGTTCAACACGATCTCTTCCGGCTTGCTGTACTGAATGATCCGGCCGTCTTTCATGATTGCAATACGGCTGCCGAGCTTCAGGGCTTCATCGAGGTCGTGGCTCACGAAAACGATGGTCTTGCTCAGCTTGCGTTGCAGTTCCAGCAGTTCGTCTTGCAGGCCTTGGCGGATCAGTGGGTCGAGTGCCGAGAACGGTTCGTCCATCAGCAGGATGTCGGCGTCCATCGCCAGGGCACGGGCCAGGCCCACGCGTTGTTGCATACCACCGGACAGCTCGTTGGGTTTCTTGTTGCGCCATTGGGTCAGGCCCACCAGCTCAAGCTTGTCATCCACCAGTTTGCGGCGTTCTTTCTCAGGGCGACCCTGCATTTCCAGACCGAAACTGATGTTCTCGCGCACCGTCAACCAAGGCATCAGGGCGAACTTCTGGAACACCATCGCAATGCGCTTGGTGCGCATCATTTTCAGTTCTGCCGGGGTGCAGGAAGCGATGTCGATCTGCTTGCCTTCGTGCTCGACGAACAGCTTGCCGCGGCTGACGGTGTTGAGGCCGTTGATGCAGCGCAGCAAGCTGGACTTGCCGGAGCCGGACAGGCCCATCAGTACGCAGATTTCACCTTTTTCGACGTCCAGGCTGGCCTTTTCGACCCCAACGATCTGCCCGGTCTTTTTCAGGATCTCGTTACGGGTCATGCCTTGATCCAGCAGCTTGAGTGCCTCGCGTGGATCCTTGGAGAAGATTACGTCGACGTTTTCGAAGCGAATAATGCTCATGCGTCACCCCCTACTTTGGCTTCGGGTTGTTTGCAGATACGGTCGAGCATGATCGCCAGCAGTACGATCGCCAGGCCTGCTTCGAAGCCCAGGGCGATATCAGCAGTGTTCAGTGCGTTGACCACGGGTTTGCCCAGGCCATCGGCGCCCACCAGTGCCGCGATCACCACCATCGACAACGACAGCATGATGCACTGGGTGATACCGGCCGCGATGCTTGGCATGGCGTGGGGCAGTTCGATTCGCGAGAGCAGCTGACGTCGCGAGCAGCCAAAGGCCTTGCCAGCGTCCATCAATTCTTCCGGGACATCGCGAATACCCAGGTAAGTCAGGCGGATAGGTGCGGCAATCGCGAACACCACCGTAGAAATCAGACCCGGGACCACACCCAGACCGAAGAGGGTCAGGGTAGGAATGAGGTACACGAAGGTCGGTACGGTCTGCATCAGATCGAGCACCGGACGCATCAGTGTGTAGAACATCGGTTTATGCGCGGCGACGATGCCCAACGGCACGCCGATGACCACGCAGACCAGGGTGGCGAACAACACCTGGGCAAGGGTTTCCATGGTTTCCTGCCAGTACCCCAGATTGAGGATCAGCAGGAAGGAGGCGATGACAAAAACGGTCAGGCCCCACTTTCGTTGAATGAAGTGTGCCAGTAGCGCGATGAGGCCGATCAATGCCAGCGGGTTGAACCAGGTCAGCGCAAAAGTCACGCCGTGGATCATCGTTTCCAGTGACACGGCGATTGCGTCGAAGGTGCTGGCGCCGTTTTGCGTCAACCATTCAACGAAGCCCGCGATGTACTGGCCTAAAGGTATTTTCTGATCAATCAGCATGGTAGTGAACGTCCGCATGCAAGGAAATAAACAGCCCGGGCGAGCGAACTCGCCCGGCGTAAGCGATTACTGCGCGAGCTTGGCTTTCACGGCCTCCAGGCCTGGTTTACCGTCAATGGTGGTCACGCCAGCGAGCCAGGTATCGAGGACCTGTGGATTCTTTTTCAGCCAGGCCTTGGCGGCCGCGTCAGGCTTCATTTTGTCGTCCAGGACGTTGCCCATCAGGGTGCTTTCCATGTTCAGCGTGAACTGCAGGTTTTTCAGCAACTGACCGACGTTGCTGCATTCCTGCGCATAGCCCTTGCGGGTGTTGGTGTAGATGGTTGCCTGACCGAAGTTCGGGCCGAAATAGTCGTCGCCGCCGGTCAGGTACTTCATCTTGAAACGTGTGTTCATCGGGTGTGGTTCCCAGCCCAGGAACACCACGGCGGTGTTGCGGCGCTGGGCGCGATCGACTTGCGAGAGCATGCCTGCCTCGCTGGACTCGACCACCTTGAAGCCGGCATCTTTCAAGCCGAAGGCGTTCTTGTCGATCATGCTCTGGATCAGGCGGTTGCCGTCGTTGCCTGGTTCGATACCGTAGATCTTGCCGTCGAGTTCTTTCTTGAACTTGGCGATGTCGGCGAAATCTTTCAGACCTTTGTTATACAACTCTTCGGGGACGGCGAGTGTGTATTTTGCGTTTTCCAGGTTGGCGCGCAGGGTGTCCACGGTGCCGGCATCGCGGTAGGCCTTGATGTCGTTTTCCATGGTCGGCATCCAGTTACCCAGGAATACGTCCATGTTCTTGCCGTCGGCCAGGGACTTGTAGGTCACCGGTACGGAAATCATCGTGGTTTTGGTCTTGTAGCCGAGGGCATCGAGGACGACGCTGGTGGTGGCGGTGGTGACAGTAATGTCAGTCCAGCCGACATCGGAGAAGTTTACGGTGCTGCATTGAGCCGGTTCGGCGGCTTGAGCCAGAAACGGCAGACTCAGCATGGCGGCCAACAACAACGACGGGGAACCTTTCATGGATGGACTCCTTGGTGTTTTTTTTGGCAGTGTTCCGACTGGACCACCGCACTTATAGGTTGCGGTTGGATGGCGTTTTGGAGACATCTCTACCACGGCGCCTTGCAATCGAGTCGATACGATCATGTACCAGTGAAAATCTGACGCCTACAGGGTGCGTCGTAACCAGTACAGGGATGGTCGCATCCAGTGTCGGTGACGTCGTTTACAGCTTTTTTCAGCCCCCTTTGACCCTCTGATCCGCAAAAAAACGGCGAAAATACTGCGTAAGCGGCCTGCGGCGCTAGCGGGCATGAGTGCGTCGGTGTGGGACGTCGAACGACATGACAAAAGCCTGATGATGCGGCCATCTCGGCGGATTGCAGCTTGAGCGTAGCAGCTCCGTCACTGGGCGCTTTTGCGTCTGGAGTTGGCACATCCAGGAGTTCGGCAGTAATGGCTATCAGTGTTTTCGACCTGTTCAAAATCGGCATCGGCCCTTCCAGTTCGCACACCGTGGGGCCTATGCGCGCCGCGGCGTTGTTCGTGCAAGGTTTGCGTGAGCAGGGTCTTTTGGAACAAGTACGGCGCGTCGAAGTTCAGCTTTATGGTTCGTTGTCGGCCACCGGCATCGGTCACGGCAGCGACAATGCAGTGATCATGGGCCTGATGGGCGAATGGCCGGACGCGATCGATCCGTCGCAAATCGGCATTCGCATCGAAACCCTGCGCGAAACCCACACACTGTTGCTCGACGGTCGTTTGTCGGTCCCGTTCATCTGGGCCCGGGACATGCGCCTGATCGACGAGAACCTGCCGTTCCACCCCAACGCGATGACGCTGATCGTCGAAGGTGATGACGGCGAGCTGCATCGCGACACCTACTATTCCATCGGCGGTGGTTTTGTCGTTGATGAGGCACAGGCTTCCAGCGGTGTGGTCGATCTGGACCGCACCGTGCTGCCGTACGATTTCTCCAGTGCCGCCGAACTGCTTAGCCTCTGCAAGCAGCACAACTTGCGCGTTGCAGAGTTGATGATGGCCAACGAGAAAGTCTGGCGTAGCGAAGAGGAAATCCGCGCCGGCCTGATGACACTCTGGCGCGCCATGCAGGATTGCGTGGAGCAAGGCCTCAAGCACGAAGGCATTCTGCCCGGTGGCCTGAATGTGCGTCGTCGCGCGGCCAAACTGCACCGCAGCCTGCAAGAACTGAACAAACCCAACGTGATCGGCTCGACCTTGAGCGCCATGGAATGGGTCAACCTGTTCGCCCTGGCGGTCAACGAAGAAAACGCCGCGGGCGGGCGCATGGTCACGGCACCGACCAATGGCGCGGCGGGGATCATTCCGGCGGTGTTGCACTACTTTATGAAGTTCAGCGAGGTAGTGACTGACGCCAACGTAGTCGACTATTTCCTCAGTGCGGCGGCGGTAGGGATTCTGTGCAAGAAGAACGCTTCGATTTCCGGTGCTGAAGTCGGTTGCCAGGGCGAAGTCGGTTCGGCCTGCGCCATGGCGGCGGCCGGGCTGGCGGAGATTCTGGGGGCGACACCGGAGCAGCTGTGTAACGCGGCGGAAATCGGTCTGGAACACAACCTCGGCCTGACCTGTGACCCGGTGGGCGGGCTGGTGCAAGTGCCGTGCATCGAGCGCAATGCGATTGCTGCGGTGAAGGCGATCAACGCGGCGCAGATGGCGCTACGTGGCGACGGTCAGCACTTTATCTCGCTGGATCGGGTGATCCGCACGATGCGTGATACCGGCGCCGATATGCATGACAAATATAAAGAGACATCGCGCGGTGGGTTGGCGGTTAGCGCGGTTGAGTGCTGATACCGAGTTGACTTGTGGCGAGGGAGCTTGCTCCCGCTGGGGCGCGAAGCGGCCCTAAAATCTTTACGACTGCTGCGCAGCCGAGCGGGAGCAAGCTCCCTCGCCACACCAGACCAGACCAGACCAGTCAAAACTGCGCACTAAGTGAACACCCGATTCAAAACGCGCCACGTTTTGGCGCGTCGCTTACAGACAAGCGGCTTCACCTGGATCACGGATCCAGGTTGGCCACTACCGCCTGTCACCCGTGCTTGCGGTGACACTCTTCACCAGGTCGCTGTAGCCCTGTTCCCACAAGTGCTACCGATTTGCTCACGCCCAACGGGGCCGAGCGCCTCCCGCCGATAATGGCACTTATAACCCCCACTCCGCGCGCGTCATATATAGACACATTCCGACGTCGTTTTCAGGAGTTATTGAACGGCCATTCAACTTTAGGCATGGCAATTGCTCTGTCATTACAAAGCCCGTCTCCCACGCGAGAACGATGGCAATAACAAGAGCCTCCGCCTGAGGCCATCACCCGCTTTGTGTGAGGAGATACCGCGATGACGACGTTCAACTCCGGGGCCCAACCCCAGAACCGTGCGCCTCAATCCATCGGCTTTTTGCTGCTGGACAATTTCACGCTTATTTCTCTGGCCTCCGCAGTAGAACCCCTGCGTATGGCCAACCAGTTGTCCGGTCGCGAGCTGTATCGCTGGAGCACGCTTACTGTCGACGGCGGTCAGGTCTGGGCCAGTGACGGTCTGCAGATCACCCCCGATTGCTCCATGCACAAAGCGCCGCCCCTGGACACCGTGATTGTCTGTGGCGGTATCGGCATCCAGCGCACTGTTACCCGTGAACACGTTTCGTGGCTGCAAAGCCAAGCGCGTCAGTCCCGCCGTCTCGGAGCGGTCTGCACTGGCAGCTGGGCCCTGGCGTGCGCCGGCCTGCTGGATGGTTTCGATTGCAGCGTGCATTGGGAATGCCTGGCCTCGATGCAGGAAGCTTTCCCGCGTGTGGCCATGAGTACCCGCCTGTTCACCCTCGACCGTAACCGTTTCACCAGCTCCGGTGGCACCGCGCCGCTGGACATGATGCTGCACCTGATCAGCCGCGATCACGGTCGTGAACTGTCAGCCGCGATTTCGGAGATGTTTGTCTACGAGCGTATTCGCAACGAGCAGGATCACCAGCGTGTGCCGCTCAAGCACATGCTCGGCACTAACCAGCCGAAGTTGCAGGAAATCGTTGCTCTGATGGAGGCCAACCTGGAAGAGCCGATCGACCTCGACGAACTGGCGGTGTATGTCGCCGTGTCCCGTCGTCAACTGGAGCGGCTGTTCCAGAAATACCTGCACTGCTCGCCGTCGCGTTATTACCTGAAACTGCGTTTGATCCGCGCCCGGCAGCTGCTCAAGCAAACGCCGATGTCGATCATCGAAGTGGCGTCTGTTTGTGGCTTCGTGTCCACGCCGCACTTCTCCAAGTGCTACCGCGAATACTTCGGCATTCCGCCGCGTGACGAGCGCGTAGGTTCCAACACCACGCAACAAGTGGCGATGATGCCGCTGCCGCAAGCACTGGTGTTGTCACCGTTGTCCGGGCCGTTGTCGGCGTTGAGTCAGGCGCGTAACGAGTCGACGTTTGCCAGCGTAAGGCTCTAAACCGAGGCGCCTGCTTCGCGAGCAAGCCCGCTCCCACATTTAACCGAGTTCTCTCTGGGGGAATGCGGTCAAATGTGGGAGCGGCGGTGCGACGATTCGACTTGCTCGCGAAGACGGTTTATCAGGCGCTACGGCTCTGTTGATACTCCGCCAACGCGGGCAGCAATTGCCTGTCGATGGCCTGGCGCACGGCCGGCAGAATGGTCGCGCTGCTGGTGTACATCTGCTTGACCATGGTCCGCAGCGTCATCGCCCGTTCATCGTTCAAGCCTCGCACTGCACATTCGCAAGCCTGCTGTGCTGTAGAGCCACTCGGTACTTGAAAACCCAACGATTTCAGCTGGCCCAACAGGTCTTCCTGGTCAATCAAATCGGCGTGCATCATGACGCAATCCTTCTTCAGGGAACGGTGTCGTGGTTCGATTCTCATAGGGGTGCGGGGTGGCGGCAAGGACGATTTGTCGCAATGGCCGCAATACCTATGAACAGGTCGTTTTCGGCTAACTTGCTGCGGATAGGAGTGGGCACACTGGAGTCAGCTGGCTTCACGAAGGTTTGGTCACCCTCGCGCAACGGCTCCTCAACAGTACCCACCTCTGCCCCGATCCTGTCACGGCTTGATCGGGGTTTTTTTTGCCTGAGGTTTAACGCTGCAGGACGAGGATGCGCGACAACAATTCATCACGGTCGACATAGCAACCCTGAAAATGCCGGGCGCCGGTGGCGGGGTCGAAGGCGTTGCGGGCGTGGAGGGTGCGGCGGTTGTCGAAACACCACATTTCGCCGGGGTTTAGCCGCGTCATCACGCGGAATCGCGCTTCCCGGGTCATCGCAATAAAGCGGCGGTAGGCGTGATAGAGAGCGGGCATCTGCTCGGCCGACGCATCGAACGGACCGCGCAGAAAGTTCGCCATGCGGATTTCTGAAACCTGCCCAAAGGCATCCAGCGCGATGATCGGTGCGAGACAGCGGTAGTCGCTGTGGCGGTCTTTGTTGCGGAACTCCACAGGTATTTCGCAAAGGCTTTTGAACGCCTCGGGATCTTCATCGCGCAAGGCTTCGGCAATGGCAAAACCGTCGACGAAAATACTCTCGCCACCCTCGACGTCATTCACCAGGCAATGCAGAAACTGCAGCCCCGGTTGTAACTCCCGGGTTGGCAAATCGCTGTGCAGTGGCAGGTTGAAAGCGGTGTAGGCATTGCTGTCGGCATCAGCCTTGGATTGCACGTTGAACAGCACGCCAAAATTGCTCTCGCGGATGAAGGAAATTCGCTGGGCGATCAGCTTCAGCGAGCCCGGCTCGGTGGGCACACCGCCGACCTGAGTCAGGCCGATGTCGCGCACGGCCAGCAGCCATTGCAGCAAGGCGTCGTTGTCGTTCATCAACGCCTGGTAGTCGAACACCGGCAGCTTCAGATTATGGTTCCAGAGCTGACTTTTGGGCTTGGCGGCCCGGCGTTCGGCGCGGGACTCATCGTCGTAGGCGTGGGCCCGTAACCAGCCAGGATCGAAGCGGCTGAGATGGCCGTCCTGCCAATCGACACGCAGGCAGCCTTCGGCATCAATGCTGACGTTCGAGGGCTTCAGGTTTTCGGCGACGTCGACGATTTCCAGCACTTGTTCGCGGGTGACGGTGTAGACGCACAGCGGGCACGGGCAGTTGTCCCGCAACCACTGATGATGAAACGGGCTGACACGGTCATCGGCCCACTTCACTTGAATTCGGTCCGCCAGGGTGTGTACGGCGGTCAACGCGCTGATCAACGGGTAGGTACGGAAGTCGGCAAAAGCGGCGGCGGTGTTCAATGGCGATCTCCTTGTTATTTTTTAGGGGGTAATGCGATCACTCGGCCGATGTAGTCGGGGGCGGGAAGGTCGGTTTGCTCGGCGACGATGGCTTGCAGCTTGCTCAAGGTGTCTTCGCTGAACGGTGCGGAGCGCGGCCCGGCGAGGTCGACGTGCAGCAGCATTTGCTCGTTGCCCGCCAGCTCCTTGTCATCGCCTACCAAATGCAGGCTGTGATAGAGGTGCAGGCGTTTGCTGTCGTGGCCGATGATTTGGGTGTGCACTTCGACGTCGGCGTCGAGCTTCACTTCGCGCAGGTAATTGAGGTGCAGTTCGAGGGTGAACAGCGAGTTGCCGCTGGCTTCGCGGTTGTTGCTGTCCATGCCCAGACGATCCATCAGCGCGTCGGTGGCGTAGCTGAAGATGAGCAGGTAGAAGGCGTCGCGCAGGTGGCCGTTGTAGTCGACCCAGTCGGGGATGATTTTGGTTTGGTAGGTGGTGAGGGTGGGCATGATGAGGGATCCAAATGGTGTGGTGACTGGATGGCCTCATCGCGAGCAAGCTCGCTCCCACATTGGTTCTGTGAACGACGCAGATCTAGTGTGGGAGCGAGCCTGCTCGCGATGGGGCCGGTCCTGCTGGCTTATTATTCGCTGAAGGCCATCCCATGCTTCTCTTTGGTGGTCTTAACCGCCTCCAGCACCGCCAGCAAGCAATCATCACGATAGCGCTCCAGCGCCGAAATGCTGTGCGTGCCCAGCTGATCGCTGGTGCCATCCACCACATCATCAATCAACTTGTCGGTCAGCTCCGGCGCCGGCAGATACGTCCACGGCAACTGCAACGCCGGCCCGAATTGCGCCATGAAGTGCCGCATGCCTGCATCACCACCCGCCAGGGTATAGGTCAAGAACGTGCCCATGAACGACCAGCGCAGACCCGCGCCAAAGCGAATCGCATCATCGATTTCACCGGTGGTCGCCACACCGTCGTTGACCAGGTGCAGCGCCTCACGCCACAGCGCTTCGAGCAAGCGGTCGGCAATAAACCCCGGCACTTCCTTGCGCACATGCAGCGGACGCATGCCCAAGGATTCATAGACCTTCATTGCCGCTTGAACAGCTTCCGGCGCGGTGTTTTTGCCGCCAACCACTTCCACCAGCGGCAGCAGATAAACCGGGTTGAACGGGTGGCCGACCACGCAGCGTTCCGGGTGCGTCGAACTCTCGTAGAACTCGCTCGGCAACAGCCCCGAAGTACTGGAACCGATCAAGGCATTGGGCTTGGCCGCCGCGCTGATTTTGCTGTGCAGTTCCAGTTTCAGGTCCAGACGCTCAGGGGCGCTTTCCTGAATGAAATCCGCGTCGCGAACGCATTCTTCAATGGTGGCAACAAAGCTCAACCGATCCTGCGATGCGCCTGGCGCAAGGCCCTGTTTCTCCAAAGCGCCCCAGGCATTGGCGACGCGTTTGCGCAGCGCGGCTTCGGCACCGGGCGCCGGGTCCCAGGCCACCACGTCGAGGCCGTGGGCGAGGGCGCGGGACACCCAACCGCTGCCGATGACACCGCTGCCCAGGGCTGCGAAGGTTTTGATTTCAGTGATAAAAGTCATGGCAATTCCAGAATTTGAAAAGGTCGATTAACCGCGCTTGGTCAGGCCCATTTTTGCCCGGCCTTCAGCCGGCGTCAGAACACGGGCGCCGAGACGGCTGAGGATTTCCGAGGCGCGTTCGACCAGTTGGCCGTTGGTCGCCAGTACGCCCTTGTCCAGCCAGATGTTGTCTTCCAGACCGACCCGCACGTTGCCGCCGAGCAACACCGCTTGCGCAGCCATCGGCATTTGCATGCGACCGATGCCGAACCCGGCCCAGACCGCATTGGCAGGCAGGTTGTCGACCATGGCTTTCATGGTGGTGGTGTCAGCCGGCGCGCCCCACGGGATGCCCAGGCAGAGTTGGAACAGCGGGTCGTCGAGCAACCCTTCCTTGATCATCTGCTTGGCGAACCACAGGTGACCGGTGTCGAAGATTTCCAGCTCGGCCTTCACGCCCAGCTCTTGAATACGTTTGGCGCCAGCACGTAGCTGGGCCGGGGTGGACACGTAAATGGTGTCGCCGTCGCCGAAGTTCAGAGTGCCGCAATCGAGGGTGCAGATTTCCGGCAGCAGTTCTTCGACGTGGGCCAGACGGGTCAGCGGGCCGACCAGGTCAGTGTTCGGGCCGAACTCCATCGGGTTCTCGCCCGCGCCGATTTCCAGGTCGCCGCCCATGCCGGCGGTGAGGTTGACGATGATGTCGACGTCCGCCTCGCGGATGCGCTCCATCACTTCGCGATACAGCGCGACATCACGGCTGAATTTGCCGGTTTCGGGGTTACGAACGTGGCAGTGAACGACCGTGGCGCCAGCCTTGGCGGCTTCCACGGCGGCAGCGGCGATTTGTTTCGGAGTGACCGGCACGTGTGGGCTCTTGCTGGTCGTGTCGCCAGCACCGGTGAGTGCGCAGGTGATGATGACGTCGTGGTTCATGAGGCGGGTTCCTTGCAGGCGTGATGATTCCGTTCGCAGCCCGGTCAGGCTGCGAGTCGGTGGTTCAATCGGGTTTATTTAGTGGTCAGTTTCAGGTTGTCAGCCGCCGGTTTGCCATCGAAGGTGGTCACGCCTTCGAGCCAGCGTTGCTTGTCTTGCGGGTGATCTTTCAGCCATTGCTTGGCCGATTCGAAGGCGTCCTTGTGATCCAGCAGCGGCTGCATCATCCGGCTCTCGTCTTCGGCGGTGTAGGTCAGGTTGCTCAGCAAACGGCCGATGTTCGGGCATTGCTCGGCGTATTTCGGTGCGGTGACGGTCCAGACCGTGGCCATGCCTTCGTTCGGGCCGAGAGCGTCTTCGCTGCCGGTGAGGTAAGTCATTTGCACGTTGACGTTCATCGGGTGCGGCGCCCAGCCGAAGAACACCACGGCCTCTTTGCGTCGCACGGCGCGATCCACCGCCGCGAGCATGCCGGCCTCACTGGACTCGACCAACTGGAACTTGCCGAGGCCGAACTGGTTTTTGGCGATCATCGCCTTGATCTGGGTGTTGGCGCCCGAGCCAGGCTCGATACCGTAGATCTTGCCGCCCAGTTCTTTCTCGAACTTGGCGATGTCGGCGAAGGTTTTCAGGCCCTTGTCGGCGAGGTAAGTCGGTACGGCGAGGGTGGCGCGGGCGTCTTTCAGGCTTGGCGCTTCAAGCACCTTGACCTGATTGGCCGCGACGAACGGGGTGATGGTCTGGGTCATCAGCGGGTTCCAGTAGCCCAGGAACAAGTCCAGGCGCTGGTCGCGGATCCCGGCGAAGATGATTTGCTGTGAAGCGCTGGTTTGTTTGGTGTTGTAGCCGAGGCCATCGAGCAGGACTTGGGTCATGGCACTGGTGGCGATCACGTCGGTCCAGTTCACAACGCCCATGCGCACGTTCTGGCATGAAGCAGGTTCGGCCGCCATGACGCTGGCGCTCAGGAAAGCGGTACCGCTGAGTGCAAGAACACAGCTGCTGATCAGTCGTTTCATCTCAGGTTCCTCGGCAGTTCGTTATTGTGGGTCCGGTCGTCTTTTTGCGCCGGTGATGCCAAGTTACGCAGCTTAAGGCCCGCTAAAGCGCACTGCGGCGACCAGCTCTTGCACTGCAGCGACCTGCGCTCTTGAATGCCGCCGGCAAGTGGCGTATCAACGTCCACACGCTTCCCGTCCTCTCGCTACCTGCCATCGAGTGCGCTCCATGTCCCAGGATTTCTACTTCATGTTGATGCCGGGTTTCTCGGCGATTGGATTTATCTCGGCCATCGAGCCGCTGCGAGTCGCCAATCGCTTTCGTGGCGAGCTCTACCGCTGGCATGTGCTCAGTGCGGACGGCGGGGCGGTATTGGCCAGCAATGGCATGTCGGTCAACGCCGACGCGGCGCTGGAACCGCTGAAGAAAGGTGCAACCCTGCTGGTGGTCGCCGGTTTCGAACCGCTGAAATTCGCCACGCCCGCGCTGGAACACTGGCTGCGCCGCCTGGATAACGAAGGCGTGACCCTCGGCGCCATCGACACCGGTAGCTTCATCCTCGCCGAAGCCGGCCTGCTCGACGGCCACCGCTTGACCCTGCACTGGGAAGCCATCGACGCGTTCAAGGAGTCCTATCCACAGCTCAGCGTCACCCAGGAGCTGTTCGAGATTGACCGCCGACGTATTACCTCCGCCGGCGGCACCGCTTCCATCGACCTGATGCTCGACCTCATCAGTCAGGCCCACGGCCCGGAACTGGCAATCCAGGTCAGCGAACAATTCGTACTCGGCCGCATCCGTCCGCGCAAAGACCACCAGCGCATGGAAGTCGCCACGCGTTATGGCATCAGCAACAAGAAACTGGTGCATGTGATTGGGGAGATGGAGCAGCACAGCGAGCCACCGCTGAGTACGCTGGAATTGGCCGAATCGATCAAGGTGACGCGACGGCAGCTCGAACGCCTGTTTCGCCTGCACTTGAACGACACGCCGAGCAATTTTTACTTGCGCTTGCGGCTGGAGAAGGCCCGGCAGCTGTTGCGGCAGACGGACATGAGCGTGTTGGAAGTGAGTATCGCGTGCGGGTTTGAATCGCCGTCGTATTTCACCCGAAGCTATCGGGCGAAGTTTGCAAAGTGTCCGCGGGAGGATCGGCACTTAAATAAGGTTTTTTAAGCGAATGACATAAATAACTCATTTGGGTAACGGGTTATACATGTTTGCATATGAATTTTAGATCGCTGAACTCAAAAACAGCGTGAGCATTTCTATATATTTCGAAATTTTCTTCAAGTGATGTGTTTGTGGTCATATTGGATAAATATTCGTCAGCTATATTTTCTATTCTGTGAAGCTGTGGGTCAGTGAGTGCGTGAGCTGTTTGAAAGCTGTCATTTTTTTTAATTGCAAATTCCCCGTTCTTCAAAATATTTCTAAATAGGTTCCACTCGTAAAAATATATACCTTTGGTTTCAAAAAAATTTAGGAAGGGCAGGTTGTGTAGCAGTATGAAAAAACTGTTGTCAGTGCGCGCATCCGCGAGGTTGTGGCGTGCAAGTTTCTTCCGGATGCTATCGGTGTCGAGATTTTCTTTTAGTGTCAGTAGTTGTTTGATGTATCCTTTGTTGAATTCTTTGTCTTGCATCAATAGGCATTGTTCTGAGAGGTATGTTGGTTGTGAAGTTAATCTGTACTTTATTTGTATGAAATAGTAGTTGTTGTGTTTCTGGTCTAGCAGTACGAGGTCGATATCGTAGCTTGTTATTTGTGCATTGTTTTCGGCTTTGAATCCGTCGAGCACTTTAAATTT
Organism: Pseudomonas sp. GL-B-26; assembly: GCF_019947405.1. Taxonomy (NCBI): domain Bacteria; kingdom Pseudomonadati; phylum Pseudomonadota; class Gammaproteobacteria; order Pseudomonadales; family Pseudomonadaceae; genus Pseudomonas; species Pseudomonas sp. GL-B-26. Next base: position 119,972 of record NZ_JAGYGJ010000014.1, read on the forward strand.
TGATTGTTTAAGTTTTTTTATGTAGTTTGATATGTAGTCTTTCTCGAAGTTTTCTCCGAGCATTCCCTGAAAGTTGTCTTTGGGCTGTTTGTTGAACTCTGTCATGAGTCCTACAAGCTTTTTAAGCCCGTACTTGAAATCTAGAGCCCCTCGGAGGAATGAGTCAGCGCGCACCTCAATGAAATTCTTTGCTGTATTCAATAGCGTTTTATCGTTTTTCGATAGCGCGGACGTCATCGCATTTATCGTAGAGGCTCGGACGTAGCTTAGCAGTTCATATTTTGATGTTTCTCGATTGCCAAGGATCGCCTTGATTTCGATGTGGCATGCTACATAAACCAGTTCGCGGACGAAAAAATAAGTTGGGTGTTCTTTCAGGTTTTCGGAGAGATAATTAGCATGTATGGATAAGCATTTATCCATCATTGAGTTAATAAGCTGTTCTCTGATAGCGGTTGGGATATGGCCGTATTCTTTAAATATCTTTGCCATTTCTATAAGGGTTATAGTATCTGATAGATTGGAACTGTACTCTGACGTTTCTGATATCCAGTGGGCTTTTAGCTTTTTCTCAAAAGCGGGGGTCGGAGATATCGTGATAATACCCTTGGCAAAGCGTGCGGTCATCAGGCCGCGTGACAAAAAATAAAAAACTTCACTTAGGTAGTAGGCTAGCCACAGTTTGCTATGATTTAAGATTGATAGATTGTGTTTGCTTTCCAGATGCAGGTTCTCTGATATTCGATTGCAGGTATATACCAGTTTGCTCCAAGTGTTGGAGGCAGTGAACTGCTCTAATATTTCCTGTTTTTGCTCAGTAGGGCGTGATGTGAGCGCAATGCCGATCTTGAAGTAATCGCTGATCACTCTCATATAACGCTGCTGAATACTTTCGTCAGGAGGAAGTGGGTCTTCAAATATGTGTTCTTGAATGGTTGTTCGAAGATGTTCCAGTTGGATTTTCAACAGTTTAGCGATGATGAACTTCGTTTGTTCCGATGTGATGAGGTGTTGAAGGCGTTGGTGTTTGAGAAGTTTTTTTGAAACTATGCTCAGTTGCGCTATGTAAGAATCCAGATAGCTCGCCTGTTGAAGAGGGTTGTGTATAAATTTGATAAGTTCCCGATCTATTTCGTCATCAATCATTGTGAACATCCATGTTTCAATATGGGCTGAAAATAGCAGTTACGAAGCTGATCTAATCAACGCTGAACAAGCCGTCTTGTAAGCCTCATGCTGGTATTTGTTTAGCGTAACCGGCAGTGCAAAATCGAACTTCTTGTTCTGCGCATTGATGGTCTGTGGCGACAACAGGGTAACCTCGCAATTTTCCAGCAACTGGAAAACACCCTCAATCTTGAACGTGGTCGGTCCACCGGCGAACTCGCCTTTCTTGCTGCGCTTCTTGATCGCAATCCGGTCGATGGCGTTCTCGCGCACAAACGACGCCACCTGAGCGGCAAACACTTTGACGTTCGCGGCTTCGTCGTCCTCTTCGAGGGCGATTTTCTTGGTGGCCAGGGCGACATGGCTCAGGACCTGATCGTCGAGGGAGGCCACGGCGATGATGGCTTCGCTGCCTTTGATTTCGATGCCGCAGATTTTCATTTGAATTCCTTAACTGGCTGATGGCGTGCAGCTTACAGCTCAAGCTGATCGGCGTTGATGCCAAAAGCCGCGGCAATTTTCTCACGGGTCGCCTTGCGAGGCTTGGCGACGGTCTCCTGTTGGGCGAAGACCGGTTGGGAGATGCCCATGCGTTTGGCCACTTCATCCTGGGTAAGGTTCAGGTGTTCGCGCCAGGCCCTGATGGGTAGAGCACCGTCAACGATGCGACTGACTACTTCGTGTGGGATCAAATGATTCTCCATGTGTATGTTTCTACTCCTGCCCAATCGACTCCAAAAACTCCGACCGCTCGTCACTCATCCGCGCGACACAATCATTCTGCGCAATCGTGAATGCCTTGCTACCGCTCGTCGCCGGAAACGCCTCAACCGCACAGTCCGCATCTCGCGTCTTCAACCACTGCTGTTGAGCAGCCTTGAGCTTGGCGGTGATGTCGGTCAGTTGCGCCGGGTTCTTGCCATAGAGCGTTTGCATGCGCTCGGTCAGGCTTTGGTAGTTGGCTTTCAGCAGGTCTTCGGCGGTGGTTTTGCTGTAGACCGAGCATTCCAGGGTCTGGACTTCGTTTTCGACTTTGTCGCAGGGGTTATCGTCGGATTCTTCAGCCGCGTGTACGCCGGTCGCTATCAGTGCCAAAGCCAGGAAGATCGATTTCATTGCGCCGCCGCCCCTTATTCCAGTAAAGCATCCAGTGAAACATCCAGTAGTGGCGCGAATTCTGGCCCATGCGCAGGCCCTTGAACAGGTGGCTCATGACGTCCGTCGACGACCCTTTGTCGCAGATTGACGCTTTCGGCAAACCCCCTGTCGTTTTTGCACCCGGCTGCCCCCTTCCTCAGGCATATGCTGGCCCCAAAGCGCCGGCACACGATTCGGCGCATGAATCGCTAATAGGGGACAGCCTGATGAGCCCAGCCGAATTGCACGCCGACAGCATCGTTATCGACGGTCTGATTATTGCCAAGTGGAACCGTGAGCTGTTCGAAGACATGCGCAAGGGCGGTCTGACCGCGGCCAACTGCACCGTGTCGGTGTGGGAGGGCTTCCAGGCCACCGTCAACAATATCGCCGCCAGCCAGAAGCTGATCCGCGAAAACAGCGACCTGGTGATTCCAGTGCGCACCACCGCCGATATCCGCAAGGCCAAGGAGCAGGGCAAGACCGGCATCCTCTTCGGCTTCCAGAATGCTCACGCCTTTGAAGACCAGATCGGCTACGTCGAGGTCTTCAAGCAGCTGGGCGTCGGTATCGTGCAGATGTGCTACAACACCCAGAACCTGGTCGGTACCGGTTGTTACGAGCGTGATGGCGGCCTGTCGGGTTTCGGTCGTGAAATCGTCGCCGAGATGAACCGGGTCGGCGTCATGTGCGACCTGTCCCACGTCGGCTCGAAAACCTCCGAAGAAGTCATCCTCGAATCCAAGAAGCCGGTCTGCTACTCCCATTGCCTGCCGTCGGGTCTGAAAATTCACCCGCGCAACAAATCCGATGAAGAACTGAAGTTCATCGCCGATCACGGCGGTTTCGTCGGTGTGACCATGTTTGCGCCATTCCTGGCCAAGGGCATCGATTCGACCATCGACGATTACGCCGAAGCCATCGAATACACCATGAACATCGTTGGCGAAGACGCCATCGGTATCGGCACCGATTTCACCCAGGGCCATGGGCAGGACTTCTTCGAATACCTGACCCATGACAAGGGCTATGCCCGCCGCCTGACCAGTTTCGGCAAGATCATCAACCCGCTGGGCATCCGCACCGTCGGCGAGTTCCCGAACCTGACCGAAACCCTGCTCAAGCGCGGCCATTCCGAGCGCGTGGTCCGCAAGATCATGGGCGAGAACTGGGTCAACGTCTTGAAGGACGTCTGGGGCGAGTAAGCCACAGCACCTCTGAATCCTTTCCCCCGGCCGTCCGTGCCGGGGGCAACACCAAAATTTTTCTGGAGTTAAGTTTCCATGGCCAAGATCGCCCCGCAATTGCCAATCGAAGTCGACAGCGAAACCGGTGTCTGGACCTCCGACGCCCTGCCAATGCTGTATGTGCCGCGTCATTTCTTCGTCAACAACCACATGGGCATCGAGGAAGTGCTGGGCGCCGACGCCTACGCCGAAATCCTCTACAAGGCCGGCTACAAATCCGCCTGGCACTGGTGTGAAAAAGAAGCCGAATGCCACGGCCTGGAAGGCGTTGCGGTGTTCGAGCACTACATGAAGCGCTTGTCGCAGCGCGGCTGGGGCCTGTTCAAGATTCAGGACATCGACCTCGATAAAGGCACTGCCAGCGTCAAGCTCGAACACTCGGCGTTCGTCTACGTGTACGGCAAGGTCGGGCGCAAGGTCGACTACATGTTCACTGGCTGGTTTGCCGGTGCCATGGACCAGATTCTGCAAGCCCGTGGCAGCAAGATCCGCACCGTTGCCGAACAGGTTTACGGTGGCTCCGAAGAAGGCCACGACGACGGCCTGTTCACCGTCAAGCCGTTGTAAGTCGAGGAACCCGCCATGGCTTTCGAAGCAATGTTCCAGCCGATCCAGATCGGCAAACTGACCATCCGCAACCGCGTGCTCAGCACCGCGCACGCCGAGGTTTATGCCACCGACGGCGGCATGACCACCGACCGGTACGTCAAGTATTACGAAGAGAAAGCCAAGGGCGGGATCGGCCTGGCGATTTGCGGCGGTTCCTCCAGTGTGGCCATCGACAGCCCGCAAGGCTGGTGGAAGTCGGTCAACCTGGCCGATGACCGGATCATTCCGCACTTCCAGAACCTGGCCGATGCCATGCACAAGCATGGCGCCAAGATCATGATCCAGATTACCCACATGGGTCGTCGTTCCCGCTGGGACGGCGAGCATTGGCCAACCCTGCTGTCGCCGTCGGGCATCCGTGAGCCGGTGCACCGTGCGACCTGCAAAACTATCGAGCCGGAAGAAATCTGGCGGGTGATCGGCAACTACGCCAGCGCCGCCGCGCGGGCCAAGGCCGGTGGCCTGGATGGCGTCGAGCTGTCCGCCGTGCACCAGCACATGATCGACCAGTTCTGGAGCCCGCGAGTCAACAAGCGTACCGACGAATGGGGCGGCAGCTTCGAGAACCGCATGCGTTTCGGTCTGGAAGTGATCAAGGCTGTGCGGGCTGAAGTCGGCCCGGATTTCTGCGTCGGCATCCGTCTGTGCGGTGACGAGTTCCACCCGGACGGTTTGTCCCACGAGGACATGAAGCAGATCGCCAAGTACTACGACGACACCGGCATGATCGACTTCATCGGCGTGGTGGGTTCGGGTTGCGACACCCACAACACCCTGGCCAACGTTATCCCGAACATGAGTTATCCACCGGAGCCATTCCTGCACTTGGCCGCCGGTATCAAGGAAGTGGTGAAGGCCCCGGTGCTGCACGCGCAGAACATCAAGGACCCGAACCAGGCGACCCGTATTCTGGAAGGCGGCTACGTGGACATGGTCGGCATGACCCGCGCCCACATCGCCGACCCGCACCTGATCGCCAAGATCAAAATGGGCCAGGTCGATCAGATCAAACAATGCGTCGGTGCCAACTACTGCATCGACCGTCAGTACCAGGGTCTGGACGTGTTGTGCATCCAGAACGCCGCGACCTCCCGTGAATACATGGGTGTGCCGCACATCATCGAGAAGTCGACCGGTGTGAAGCGCAAAGTTGTGGTGGTCGGTGCCGGTCCTGCCGGGATGGAAGCCGCTCGCGTGTCGGCCGAACGTGGCCACGACGTGACCCTGTTCGAGAAGAAAGAATTCATCGGCGGGCAGATCACCACTGCCTCGAAAGCCCCGCAACGGGACCAGATCGCCGGTATCACCCGCTGGTTCCAACTGGAATTGGCGCGTTTGAAAGTCGACCTGCGCCTAGGCGTGGCGGCGGATGCGGCAACCATTCTCGACCTGCGTCCGGACGTGGTGGTACTCGCCGTCGGCGGTCATCCGTTCCTGGAGCAGAACGAACACTGGGGTGCGGCTGAAGGCCTGGTGGTCAGCAGCTGGGACATCCTCGATGGCAAGGTTGCACCGGGCAAAAACGTGCTGGTCTACGACACCATTTGCGAGTTCACCGGGATGTCCACCGCGGACTTCCTCGCCGACAAGGGCAGCCAGGTCGAGATCGTCACCGACGACATCAAACCAGGCGTGGCGATTGGCGGCACCTCGTTCCCGACGTACTACCGCAGCATGTACCCGAAAGAAGTGATCATGACCGGGGACATGATGCTGGAGAAGGTCTACCGCGAAGGCGACAAGCTGGTGGCGGTGCTGGAAAACGAATACACCGGCGCCAAAGAGGAGCGGGTCGTGGACCAGGTCGTCGTCGAAAACGGCGTGCGTCCGGACGAAGAAATCTACTACGCCCTGAAGGAAGGCTCGCGCAACAAAGGCCAGATGGACATCGAAGCCCTGTTCGCGATCAAGCCGCAACCTTCGCTGAGCCAGGCGGGCGACGGCTACTTGCTGTTCCGCATCGGCGACTGCGTGGCGCAGCGCAACACCCACGCGGCGATCTATGACGCGTTGCGGTTGTGCAAGGATTTCTAAGAGCTTGTGGATAACCCTGTGGGAGCGGGCTTGCTCGCGAATGCAATCTGTCAGCCGACATTGATGTCGACTGACCCACCGCTTTCGCGAGCAAGCCCGCTCCCACAGGAATCGGGCAAGGCATCCAGGTAGTTTGGCCTGCAAGACCCTGCGGTCTTTGGGAGCTCCACCATGTTGAACACCCTTCTTCCAATCCTGTTGTTCGCTGCCTTGGGCCTGGCTGTCCTGGGTGCGTTGCGGCGGGTGGCTATGTGGCGTCAGGGCAGGGCTTCGAAAGTCGACCTGATCGGCGGCCTGTTCGCCATGCCCAAACGCTACATGGTCGATTTGCACCACGTCGTCGCGCGGGACAAATACATTGCCCACACCCACGTCGCCACAGCCGGTGGTGCAGTGGCGTCCATTGTGCTGGCGATTCTGGTGCATGGCTTTGGCCTGCATAACCGCATCCTCGGTTATGCACTGCTGTTGATGTCGGCGGTGATGTTTGTCGGCGCGATCTTTATGTTCCTGCGCCGTCGCAACCCACCGGCCCGTTTGTCCAAAGGCCCGTGGATGCGCTTGCCGAAAAGCCTGATGGCGTTCTCGGCATCGTTCTTCCTGTTGACCCTGCCGGTCGCCGGCATCCTCCCGGAAAACTTCGGCGGTTGGGTGGTGGCTGCGATCCTTGGCGTCGGTGTGCTGTGGGGCGTTAGCGAACTGTTCTTCGGCATGACCTGGGGCGGGCCAATGAAGCACGCCTTCGCCGGTGCTTTGCACCTGGCCTGGCACCGTCGCGCCGAGCGTTTTGGCGGCGGCCGTTCCACCGGTTTGAAACCGCTGGACCTGAACGACCCAACCGCGCCACTGGGCGTGGAAAAACCCAAGGATTTCACCTGGAACCAACTGCTCGGCTTCGACGCCTGCGTGCAGTGCGGTAAATGCGAAGCCGCGTGCCCGGCGTTCGCCGCCGGCCAGCCGTTGAACCCGAAAAAACTGATTCAAGACATGGTCGTCGGCCTGGCCGGTGGCACCGATGCCAAATTCGCCGGCAGCCCTTATCCGGGCAAAGCCATCGGCGAACACGCCGGTAACCCGCATCAACCAATCGTCAACGGTCTGGTGGACGCTGAAACCCTGTGGTCCTGCACCACCTGCCGCGCTTGCGTCGAAGAATGCCCGATGATGATCGAGCACGTCGACGCCATCGTCGACATGCGCCGTCACCTGACCCTGGAAAAAGGCGCGACCCCGAACAAGGGCGCCGAAGTCCTGGAAAACCTGATCGCCACCGACAACCCTGGCGGCTTCGCCCCGGGCGGGCGGATGAACTGGGCGGCGGACTTGAACCTCAATCTGATGAGCGAGAAGAAATCGGTCGACGTGCTGTTCTGGGTCGGCGACGGTGCCTTCGACATGCGCAACCAGCGCACCCTGCGCGCCTTCGTCAAAGTGCTGAAAGCGGCGAAGGTCGACTTTGCAGTGCTGGGGCTTGAAGAGCGCGACAGCGGTGACGTGGCCCGACGTCTGGGCGACGAAGCCACCTTCCAGTTGTTGGCCAAACGCAACATCCAGACCTTGGCCAAGTACAGCTTCAACCGCATCGTCACCTGCGACCCGCACAGCTTCCACGTGCTGAAAAACGAGTACGGCGCCTTCGACGGCAACTACCTCGTGCAGCACCACAGCACCTACATGGCCGAAATCATCGGCGCTGGCGCCCTGAACCTCGGCCAGCACAAAGGCAGCAGCGTGACTTATCACGATCCGTGCTACCTCGGCCGCTATAACGGCGAATACGAGGCTCCGCGTGAAGTGCTGCGCGCCCTGGGTATCGAGATCAAGGAAATGCAACGCTCCGGTTTCCGCTCGCGCTGCTGCGGCGGAGGCGGCGGTGCGCCGATCACCGACATTCCGGGCAAGCAACGGATCCCCGACATGCGCATGGAAGATATCCGCGAAACCGGCGCCGAACTGGTGGCCGTGGGTTGTCCACAGTGCACCGCGATGCTCGAAGGCGTGGTCGAACCCCGGCCGCTGATCAAGGACATCGCCGAACTGGTGGCGGATGCGTTGCTCGAAGACGCTGCCCCGAGCAAGCCGACCAAACCGGCCCAACGTGAACCTGCGGAGGCCCACTGATGAGCGACATTATCCGCCGCGACCCACGCGCCGAATGGATCGCCCGTAACCGTTTGCACCCGCTGCACGCGGCCATGCAACCGGCGCAACACAGCTGGATGGGGCCTAACGGCGTCATCCGCAAGAATCCCCATGGCATCGGTTTTATCGGTCCCAACGGCATCAAACGGATTGACCGCAGCGGCGCTCAACAGGGCGGGGCGAGCAAACGCTCGGCCGCCGTTGAAGTGCAATTACCGCTGCATCAAGTGCCGGCACCTGCGTTTTACATCAGCGTGGTGCCGGACATGGTCGGCGGCCGCTTGAGCAGCCACGACCGCGACTTGCTGGGTCTGGCTCATCAGTTGGCCGGTACGGACGGCGCGGTGTTGGCCGTGGTCTTCGGCGAACACAAAGAAAACGCCTTCGCCACCGCTGGCGTCGATCGCTTGCTGGTGCTGGAAGGCGACGAATTCAGTGGTTATGCACCGGAACAACGGGTCCAGGGCTTGCGGGCTGTGGATAACCAGTTCAGCCCTCGCCACTGGTTGCTGCCGGACAGCCGCAGCGGCGGTGGTGAATTGGGGCGACGCTTTGCCGCCGCACTGGGCGAACGCCCGGCCACGCGGGTCTGGCAGGTCAAGGATCAGGAATGCATCGGCCGCGCCGGTGCCGGTTTGCAGGACCTTGCGCGCCCGGTGGCACGCTTGATCCTGGCCGCCGTCGAATGCGCAGAACCGGTCAGCGAAACCCGTCACGAAGCGTTGCCGGTGGAGTTATCCACAGCGGTGGCCCGCAGTCTCTCGCGCATCGAGGATTTGGGCGCCGTGGCAGTGGATCCAGCGGCGATTCCGATGGCCGAAGCCGAATTCATCTTCTCCGGCGGCAACGGGGTCAAGGACTGGGGACTTTTCCACAGGACGGCCGAAGCGTTGGGCGCTACCGAAGGCGCGTCCCGAGTGGCGGTGGACGATGGCTTTATGGCGCGCGACCGTCAGGTCGGTGCATCCGGCACCTGGGTCACCGCGCGGGTTTACATGGCGGTGGGGATTTCCGGGGCGATCCAGCACCTGCAAGGCATCGGTGCCTGCGACAAGGTGGTGGCGATCAACCTCGATCCTGGCTGCGACATGATCAAACGGGCCGACCTGTCGGTGATCGGCGAAAGCGCCGAGATTCTTCAAGCCTTGATCGATGCGGTAGAGGCTTACCGCAACGAAGCCAAGCGCGATGCGGCTTAAGGAAAGGAAAGGGTTATGAGCACGAAAATCATCAGCCTGGTGTCCATCGGCGCCCACCCGACCTCCGGCCGGCCACGTCGCGCGGAGCAGGATGCGCGGGCGGTGGAGCTGGGCCTGCAACTCGCTGGGGATAACCTGCAAGTGCTGCATGCCGGCGACGTCGCAGAACCGGCGTTGCGTGCGTATCTGGGCATGGGCCTTGAACAGCTGCATGTGCTTGAGCAGCCGGAAGGCGCCGATGCACTGCCGGCATTGACTGCGTATTTGCGTGACGCAGGGGCTCAGGTTGTGCTGACCGGTAGCCAGGCGGAAACCGGTGAAGGCTCGGGCATGTTGCCGTTCCTGCTGGCGGAAAGTCTGGGCTGGCCGCTGGTCGTCGGGCTGGCTCAAGTTGAATCCATCGATGGTAATTCAGCACTGGTGCTGCAAGCTTTGCCGCGCGGTCAGCGCCGTCGCCTGAAAGTACGGCTGCCGTTTCTCGCGACTGTGGATAACGCCGCGCCGAAGCCTCGGCAAAGCGCCTACGGCCCGGCCCGACGCGGGGTGTTGCAGGCGGATGAAGTCGAAGTGATCGACGATGAACTGCTGGCAGTCGCCACGCTGCAACCGGCCAAGCCACGGCCTAAGCGCTTGAAGGTGATCAAGGCCAAGAGCGGCGCGGACCGGATGAAAGCCGCGACGGCCAAGGCCAGCGGTGGCGGCGGACAAGTGCTTAAAGGGTTGAGTGCCGAGGCGGGGGCCGAGGCAATTCTCAAGTTACTGATCGAAGAAGGCGTGGTCCGCTAGCGGTCTTGTGGGGGCAGGTAAATGGCTGTTGAATTTCGTTCTGCCCTGCGCGCGGATGCGCGGGAGATTGCTCGCTTGTTCCAGATTTCGTCAGAAGGCGCTGCGGATTACATCTGGAGCCAACTGGCGCAACCCGGTCAGGATTTACTGGACGTGGGCGCCAGTCGTTACGCCCGTGACGACGTCGATTTTTCTTATCAGAACTGCCTCATCGCCGAGGCTGATGGAAACGTCATTGGCATGATGCACAGCTACGTGATGCGTCACGATCCGCTGGCGCCTCCAGTGACCGATCCAGTCCTGGCGCCGTACGCCAGGATGGAAATCCCCGACACCCTCTATATTTCCAGCCTGGCGCTGCATGAAGGCTGGCGAAACCAGGGCCTGGGCAAGCAATTCCTCGCCTACGCTTACGACCGTGCCAACCAGCTGGGGCTCAATGGCTTGAGCCTGATCGACTACGCCGTGAACACCGGCGCCCGTCGGTTTTACGAGCGACATGGCTTTCGTATCGTCGATATCTGCCAGATCACTCCCCATCCGATGATTCGGGTCACGGGTGAGGCCTATCTGATGTATCGGCCCTAGTGAGCTACATTTCTCTATGAGCTGCTCAGGGTTGCCGCAGCGCTAATTCATAAAACTCGTTTTCAAGAATGGGTTGAACATGAAAGCGGTCAGTCGGCGTGAGACATGTCTGATCGGCGGCGTGAATTTAAAGTCGTCTCTGGTGCTGCTTGCATTTTTTATCTGTGCAGCATCAAGTTCGATGGCTGATACCCGGCCGGCAGCTCCTGATTTTTACACATGGTTAGCGTCCGAACAGGGACAAAAAGCGTCCTTGGTGCAACTGAAACAGCAATGCGCCAAGGTGTTGGATGCTGAAGACAACCTGAATTGTTCAGTCTCCGTTCTCGCCCGAATGTTCGAGGCCAAAACCGCAAACCAGATTCCCGAATACTATCTGGCGATCAAGCGACGTCACGCTCAGGCAATCGCGAATGACCCTGAGCTCAACGCAATGTTTTCCATGTTCGGCAGCGAATCCCTCGCGACCCTGCGGGCGGTCGGCGATTTTTCGGTGACAAGAACGACGCGGCACGAGGTACTTGTGATCCATCCTTACGCCAGTGACGCTCACGTCACAGACGAGGTGCTGGCCTACCTCGATGTCAAAGCGGCCAATGGTGTCTCGTCACGCTTCATTCTGGACACCGGCGCACCGCAAACCCGGGTCAACCACGAAACCGCGAAGCTGATGGGAGTCAGGTTATTAACCGACTCTCACTATGGCTACAGCACGTTTTATGGTGAACGTGACCTGTCGGCCAAACTCGGGATCTTTGAGTCTTTAAAGATAGGCTCAAGCGAGTTCAGAAACGTCCTGGTGTTTGTCAGTGACCGGGAAAACCTGTTGGGGCTTGATCTGATCGGTAAGTTGGGGCGTTTGAAGGTCACCAAAAAGACCCTGGAGCTTAACGCCGAACCTCCCGCGCGATGTGATTCGCCAATTACCTATGCGCGTATCGACATCAATCAACGACTGACCATTGCCGCACGCCTGGATCGTCGGGCCACGCCGGCGATTATCGACACTGGCAATGTTGATTACCTGACTTCGTCCTCGCCGGGCAACTCGCCCATTCATGTCACCGATAAGCCGCGTTCCCAAACCTTCAAGGGTGAATTGAGCCTGGCGGGACATATCCAACGGATCACCTACAACTACTACCCGGACTTTACGATTCCTCCGTCGTTGTTGCTGGGTCAGTACGTGCCTTCGCTTTTGCTTGGGTGGGGTGCATTCAATGACCATGAGTTGAATCTTGATATCGACTCGGGTCGCTCGTGTTTCAACAGGACCTGATCGCGGTTACCCACAATCCCTGTTAGTGCTTCTGTGGATAACGTGTTCGCCCATCGCTACACACCATACAAATCAAGCCCTGCAACCCTTCGTACAAAAAATAACCAACCTAACTCGCGGTTTTTTCAGGCTTTTTCCAGAGGATAACTTTGTACGCGAACCAATACTTGCCCCCAATCTCTGTTAGCGCATCTGTGGATAAGATGTTCGCTGTCGTCTACAGGCCATATAAAACGGGCTTATCAGGCGATTGATCAAAAAACGATCAAATCAACGTTTTAAGCCGATAAACCTCGCGCAAACCCTGATTTATCGCGGCTTCCAACGGTTTTCCACAGATCCGCCCAAGTTGCCCCCAAAGTCTGTTGGCACTTCTGTGGATAAGGTGTTCGCCATCCTCTGCAAGCCACGTATAACGTGCCTTCCAGGCTTTAGATCAAAAAACAACCAATCGTTGTTCAAAACCCTGCTTCTGGATAAGTCACGGATTTTCTTCAGTTTCTGTGGAGAAAATTTGTGCGGTAAGCCGAGTTGTCCCCATTTGCTGTGGGCGAAGGTGTGGATAACTTGTTCGCGAACCGCTACAGCCCCATGCCAGCGGCAGCTCTAAAGCGATTGATCGAAATTTGAACAATAAAAAACCGCGAAACATGTTCGCGGTTTTTTGTCTCAGCGGGATCGGTCAGCCTTGAACCGGAACCCCTTTGAGGTAAGGCGCAGGTTCCGCGCCCAGGTTGTTCAGCAAACGCTCGCTGTACCAGTCCACGAAGTTCACCACGCCAAATTCATAGGTCTTGGAGTAAGGGCCTGGCTGGTAAGCCGTGGAGTTGATGCCGCGCTGGTTCTCTTCGGCCAGACGACGGTCCTGATCGTTGGTCGCATCCCAGACCTGGCGCATGCGCTCCACGTCGTAGTCCACGCCTTCGACGGCGTCCTTGTGGACGATCCACTTGGTGGTGACCATAGTTTCCTGCGCGCTGATCGGCCACACGGTGAACACGATGATGTGGTCGCCCATGCAGTGGTTCCACGAGTGCGGCAAGTGCAGGATACGCATCGAGCCCAGGTCCGGGTTTTTGATGCGGCCCATGAGTTTGGCGCAGCCCTGTTTGCCGTCCAGGGTCATCGACACGGTGCCCTTGAGCAGCGGCATGCGCACGATGCGGTTACGCAGGCCGAAGCTGGCGTGGGCGTAAGGGATCTTCTCGGCTTCCCAGGCAGCGGCGGAGGCGGCGACGTGGTCCTTGAAGGCCTGATCGGCACGCGGGTCGGTGACGTCGTCCCATTCCAGCAGGGTTTTCAGCAGTTCCGGGTGCGACGCGTTGCAGTGGTAGCACTCGCGGTTGTTTTCCAGCACCAGTTTCCAGTTGGCTTTTTCCATCAAGGTGGTGGTAATCGCCACCTTGGTGTTCTCCATGTCGTACGGTTCCATGTAATGGTTCAGCGTCGACAGGAAGTCATCAATGGCTGGCGGATTTTCCGACAGGCTGATGAAGATGTAGCCGCCGGCAGTCTTCACGTTTACCGGTTTGAGGCCGTACTCCTTCATGTCGAAGTCGGCGCCCATTTCGGTGCCGGCGAACAGCAGGCGACCGTCCAGTTCGTAGGTCCACTGGTGGTAGTGGCAGACCAGTTTGGCGACTTTGCCTTTTTCACTGGTGCACAGCCGCGAACCACGGTGACGGCAGACGTTGTGGAACGCATGGATCACGCCTTCGGCGCCGCGAATCACGATGATCGGGTTCTTGCCGACTTGCAGGGTCAGGTAGTTGCCCTTGGTCGGGATTTCGCAGGCCATGCCGGCAATCAACCACTCTTTCTGGAAGATTTCCTGCATGTCGATATCAAACAGCCGCTCGTCAGAGTAAAACGGCTGCGGCAGCGAGAAAGTACGCTCGCGCTCTTGCAGCATCTGCGCGGTGGCCTTGCGTGCGGGTTCCAGTGGATCGCCCAGGCTCAGGGTAGTGGTGACGTCCATCATTTAATCCTCAAGGCCATTCTGTGTGGCCGGCGAAAGTGGCTAATCAGGTTTGCTACGCAAGGTGTAAAGGTTGTGTCTTGGTATGGGGCGAGTGTGGGGCCGCTGTTGCCCGGAACCTTATCCATGGGCGACATGGCCCAATCTGTTCCCGACGCGCAACCCCCGGTAGATGCAGGCTGGTCGCGATAAGTATGTGAATGTCGCAGATAGGTAAATGGGTGGTTCGCGCTATACGCAGAATCGCCAACATAAGGCCGACCATCGGCGGTGGAGAACAGCATGTCCAACAGCTTCCTGAATCCGGTAACCACCCAGACCTGGGCCAATGGTCGACACATCGTCCGTTGCGTCAAAGTCATCCAGGAAACCTGGGATGTGCGCACCTTCTGTTTTATGGCTGACCAGCCAATCCTGTTCTTCTTTAAACCGGGGCAGTTTGTCACCCTGGAGCTGGAAATCGAAGGGGTGCCGATCATGCGCTCCTACACCATTTCCAGCTCACCGTCGGTGCCATACAGCTTTTCGGTGACGATCAAGCGCGTGCCGGGCGGCAAAGTCTCCAACTGGCTGCACGACACCCTGCACGAAGGCCAGGAGCTGGCGGTGCACGGGCCGGTCGGGCTGTTCAACGCCATGGACTTCACTGCGCCGAAGGTGTTGTACCTCAGCGGCGGTGTCGGTATCACGCCGGTCATGTCGATGGCTCGCTGGTTCTACGACACCAACGGCAACGTCGACATGGTGTTTATCCACAGCGCCCGCTCGCCCAAAGACATCATTTACCACCGTGAACTGGAACACATGGCGTCGCGGATCGATAACTTCAGCCTGCACCTGATCTGCGAGAAGCATGGCATGGGCGAGCCCTGGGCCGGTTATCGCGGTTACCTGAACCACAGAATGCTTGAATTGATGGCGCCGGACTTCCTTGAGCGCGAAGTGTTCTGCTGCGGCCCGACGCCGTATATGAATGCGGTCAAGCGCTTGCTGGAAGCCGCTGGCTTCGACATGTCGCGTTACCACGAAGAATCCTTCGGCGCGACCCCGCCAGAGGCCCGCGCCGACGCCGTGGAACACGCTGAACAAGCGGCCGACGCCCCGGAAATCGATGTGGCGGATCTGCATCAGGTGGAGTTCACGGCGTCTGGCAAGAGTATTCGTGTGGCACCGGGGGAAACCGTTCACGCTGCGGCGGCCAAGTTGGGCCTGTTGATTCCGAAGGCGTGCGGGATGGGGATTTGCGGGACATGCAAGGTGATGAAGCTCGGTGGTGAAGTCGACATGGAACACAACGGCGGGATCACTGAGGAAGACGAAGCGGAAGGGTTCATTCTTTCGTGCTGCAGCGTGCCGAAAGGGGATGTGCGGATCGAGTTCTGATGGAAGTCTGGAAGGGTAGTCAACTTCAAGATCCACCCCTCACCCCAGCCCTCTCCCCACAGGGGAGAGGGGGAAAGGGAGCAGATCTTCATGCTGTTCAAAACCTGAGCTCACCTCGATATCTCAGGTCGCAAATTTTCTAAAGAAATCCACAGTCAGTCCCCTCGCCCCTTGGGGCGGTCCGACGTTTCGGGAGGGTTAGGGTGAGGGGCGGATCTAACTGACACCCTAAATCACTCAACCAACAAACAAATCCGGCATCAGCGGGTCGGTTGTGTCAGGCGCAAACCGATACGGTTCAAAATCCGTCACCCCGTGTTCACCAAGAATTTCCTCATCAATCAGCAATCGCCCAGTAATGCTGCGACCGCTGCTGCTCAGAATCACATGGGCGGCATCGGCCATGATCGCGGGCGTGCGCGCATGCTTGAACGACTCGCGTGACCCCAGCTGAAACTCGATGGCGGCGGTGGCTATCATCGTCTGCGGCCACAGGGAGTTGACGCTGATGCCATAGTTCTTGAATTCCTCGCTCATGCCCAGCGTCAGCATGCTCATGCCGTATTTGGTCACGGTGTACGGGCTGTATTGGGCGAACCACTTGGTGGCCAGGTTTAGCGGTGGCGACAGGCTGAGGATGTGCCCGCTGCTTTTCTTCAGATAGGGCAGGGCGGCCTGGCTGCACAGGAGCACGGCGCGGGTGTTGATTTGGTGCATCAGGTCGAAGCGCTTGAGTTCGATGTGTTGAACCCCGGTCAGCTTGATCGCCCCGGCATTGTTGATCAGCGCATCAATGCCGCCGAAATGCTCGTTGGCCTTGGCCAGTGCCTCACGCACCGCGACTTCATCACGCACATCCACCTGCAAGGCCAACGCCTTGCCGCCCGCGGCTTCGACTTCCTTGGCCACGCTGAAAATCGTGCCCGGCAACTTGGGGTGCGGCTCGGCGCTTTTGGCTGCAATCACAATGTTGGCCCCATCCCGCGCCGCCCGCAGCGCGATCTCACGACCAATCCCACGGCTGGCGCCGGTAATGAACAGGGTTTTGCCTTTCAATGACATGCGTGCGCTCCTGATTATTGTTGTCTGAGCGGAGGCTCGACAAACAATGTAGACGATGGAGCAAGCGCAGGAGGGTGGGGTGGACGTGAACCTTGTGGCGAGGGGATGAATCCCCTCACCACAGAGGATCGGGTTGCTGCTTAGCGGGACATGACTTCGCGAATATCCGCCGCCAATTCCCGTACGCGTTCTTCTTCGGTGTCCCACGAGCACATGAAGCGTGCGCCGCCGTTGCCGATGAAGGTGTAGAAGCGCCAGCCCTTGGCCGTCAGTGCGGCGATGGCCGGTTCCGAGAGTTGCAGGAACACGCCGTTGGCCTGTACCGGGAACATCAGTTCCACACCTGGAATGTCGCTGACCAGTTCCGCCAGCAGCTGCGCGCAGTGGTTGGCGTGGCGGGCGTATTTGAGCCAGGCGTCGTTTTCCAGAATCCCGACCCACGGCGCCGACAGGAAACGCATTTTCGAGGCCAGTTGCCCGGCCTGTTTGCAGCGGTAATCGAAGTCTTCGGCCAGCTTGTGGTTGAAGAACAGAATCGCCTCACCCACCGCCATGCCGTTTTTCGTGCCGCCGAAGCACAACACGTCGACGCCGGCCTTCCAGGTCAGGTCGGCCGGCGTGCAGCCAAGGAACGCACAGGCGTTGGAGAAGCGCGCACCGTCCATGTGCAGGTTCAGGCCCAGTTCTTTGCACGTGGCGCTGATGGCGCGGATTTCTTCCGGGGTGTAGACGCTGCCGACTTCGGTGGCCTGGGTCAGGGTCACGACGCGCGGTTTCGGGTAGTGGATGTCCTGGCGCTTGAGCGCGATTTCGCGGATCGATT
Organism: Pseudomonas sp. GL-B-26; assembly: GCF_019947405.1. Lineage (NCBI taxonomy): Bacteria > Pseudomonadati > Pseudomonadota > Gammaproteobacteria > Pseudomonadales > Pseudomonadaceae > Pseudomonas > Pseudomonas sp. GL-B-26. The sequence continues at coordinate 137,406 of NZ_JAGYGJ010000014.1, forward strand.
CCGGGGTCAGCTTGCCGTTTTCAGTGCGGGCGATGAGCAGCTTGGAACCGTTGGAAAAGAATTCCGGTGCGCCGCATTCGTCGGTTTCGACGTGGGCGGTTTCCGAGCAGATCACGCTGTGGTAACTCTGGCACAGCGACGACAGGGCCAGGGAGTTGGCCGCGGTACCGTTGAAGGCGAAGAACACTTCGCAGTCGGTTTCGAACAGTTTGCGGAAATCGTCGGACGCGCGTGCGGTCCATTCGTCGTCGCCGTAGGCGCGTTGGTGGCCGTGGTTGGCCTGTTCCATGGCCGCCCAGGCTTCAGGGCAGATACCGGAATAGTTGTCGCTGGCGAATTGTTGGCTCTTATCGGTCATGGCCGGCTTCCGTGTTCGGGGCTCTTATGGTGAAGAGTTCCGTGGTCAATGATGGTGCGCACTTTACCCAAGATCGTCAGGAGCGCACACGGGATGATGCTGTCAGAAAAATACAAAGACGACAGGCGATTATGCACATGACGCGAAGGGATGGGGCACTGGATCTGCTCAAGTGGCTGGCGCTGTTGAGCATGGTGCTCGATCACCTGCGATATGTCGGTTATTCCGTCGATCTGCTGTATGTGCCGGGGCGACTGGCGTTCCCCTGGTTCTGTCTGGCAATGGCCGCAAACCTGGCGCGGGCCCGTGCGGTGACGACGGACGGCCAGTGGCGTTACCTGGGCTGGTTGCTGCTGTTTAGCGCCATCAGCGAAATTCCGTATCGGATGTACATTCCTGATCCCGACACCTTGAACGTGCTGCCCACGTTGGCGCTGGGGTTGCTGGTGGCCCGTGGCTGGCAGGACCGAACCCTGCAAGCGCGACTGTTGGCGGCAGGCGCCTTGCTGCTGGCGGCGCTGTTCCCGGAGCGACTGATGTTCGGCTTTTTCGGCGTGCTGTTGCCGCTGGCGATGTTGCTGGTGATCGGGCGGCCCTGGTATTTCAGCCTGTTGCCGGGATTGGTCTGTCTGGCAGCCAATCAATGGCAAGTGCTGTATTCCTCCGCGTGGTTTCACAACAGTGAAGCTATCCTCGGCATCGCCGCTTGTCTGATCGCGCCACTGGCCGGCCTGCTTTTGCTGCGCCACGCCGGCCAGTTCAAACCTCCACCACCGATGCGTCGCTGGGCGTACGCGCTGTATCCGCTGCATTTTTTACTGTTGCTACTTGTCCGCCAAGTCGCCTCATAACCCTGTGGGAGCGGGCTTGCTCGCGAATGCGGTGTGTCATTCAGCATTGTTGTCGACTGGCACACCGCATTCGCG
>NZ_JAGYGJ010000015.1:0-126620 GCF_019947405.1 Pseudomonas sp. GL-B-26
CGCGAATGCGGTGTGTCATTCAGCATTGTTGTCGACTGGCACACCGCATTCGCGAGCAAGCCCGCTCCCACAGGGATCTCTGCTGGTTCGGGGATCGTGTCCGGTCAAGCATTTCGGCCCATGTCGTAAACGCACCTTTGCGTGGCGTCCGTAGGCATTTGGCCTGTCTGCGCCGGTCATACCATCGCTATCAAAGGGCACTGCCGAAACGCGTGCCTTACCGAGACGAATGGCGCATAGATGCCGCTGGGAGAGACGCGATGTTCAGCAAGCAAGACCAGATCAAGGGTTACGACGATGCACTGCTGGCGGCGATGAATGCCGAGGAGCAACGCCAGGAAGATCACATCGAGCTGATCGCGTCAGAGAACTACACCAGCAAACGCGTCATGGAAGCGCAAGGCAGTGGCCTGACCAACAAATACGCCGAAGGCTATCCGGGCAAGCGCTACTACGGTGGCTGCGAACACGTCGATAAAGTTGAAGCACTGGCCATCGAACGCGCCAAGCAGCTGTTCGGTGCTGATTACGCCAACGTGCAGCCGCATTCCGGTTCCTCGGCCAACAGCGCCGTTTACCTGGCTCTGCTGCAGGCCGGCGACACCATCCTCGGCATGAGCCTGGCCCACGGCGGTCACCTGACCCACGGCGCCAAAGTGTCGTCCTCGGGCAAGCTGTACAACGCCGTGCAGTACGGCATCGACACCAAAACCGGTCTGATCGACTACGACGAAGTCGAGCGCCTGGCCGTCGAGTGCAAGCCGAAGATGATCGTCGCCGGCTTCTCTGCTTACTCCAAGACCCTCGACTTCCCACGCTTCCGTCAGATCGCCGACAAGGTCGGTGCCCTGCTGTTCGTCGACATGGCTCACGTTGCAGGTCTGGTCGCTGCCGGCCTGTACCCGAATCCGCTGCCGTACGCCGACGTGGTGACCACCACCACCCACAAGACCCTGCGCGGTCCACGTGGCGGCCTGATCCTGTGCAAGGCCAACGAAGAAATCGAGAAAAAGCTCAACGCCGCAGTGTTCCCGGGTGCACAGGGCGGCCCGCTGATGCACGTCATCGCTGGTAAAGCGGTGTGCTTCAAGGAAGCGCTGGAGCCAGGTTTCAAGGTTTACCAGCAACAAGTGATCGACAACGCCCAGGCCATGGCCGGCGTATTTATCAAACGCGGCTACGATGTAGTGTCCGGCGGTACCGATAACCACCTGTTCCTGGTCAGCCTGATCCGTCAGGGCCTCACCGGCAAAGAGGCGGATGCAGCACTCGGTCGCGCCCACATCACCGTGAACAAGAACGCTGTCCCGAACGATCCACAGTCGCCGTTCGTGACCTCCGGCCTGCGCATCGGCACCCCGGCGGTGACCACTCGCGGCTTCAAGGTTACCCAGTGCGTCACGCTGGCCGGCTGGATCTGCGACATCCTCGACAACCTCGGCGACGCCGACGTCGAGGCCAATGTTGCGCAGCAAGTTTCGGCCCTGTGCGCGGACTTCCCGGTTTATCGCTGAGCGCGGTTTTGGAGTAAATGACTATGCAACGCTACTCGGGCTTCGGCCTCTTCAAACACTCCCTCAGCCATCACGAAAACTGGCAGAAGATGTGGCGCACGCCGACCCCTAAAAAGGTCTATGACGTGGTCATCGTCGGCGGTGGCGGGCATGGTCTGGCGACCGCCTACTACCTGGCCAAAGAGCACGGCATCACTAACGTGGCCGTGGTCGAGAAAGGCTGGCTGGGCGGCGGTAACACTGCGCGCAACACCACCATCGTTCGCTCCAACTACCTGTGGGACGAGTCGGCGCACCTGTATGAACACGCAATGAAATTGTGGGAAGGCCTGTCCCAGGACCTGAACTACAACGTGATGTTCTCCCAGCGCGGCGTTTACAACCTGTGCCACACGCTTCAAGACATCCGTGATTCCGAGCGTCGTGTCAGCGCCAACCGCCTCAACGGCGTGGACGGCGAACTGCTCGATGCCAAACAAGTGGCCGACGAGATTCCTTACCTCGACTGCTCCAAGAACACTCGCTACCCGGTGATGGGCGCTACCGTCCAGCGTCGCGGCGGCGTGGCTCGTCACGATGCCGTGGCCTGGGGCTTTGCCCGTGCCGCCGACGCCTTGGGCGTTGACCTGATTCAACAGACCGAAGTGATCGGCTTCCGCAAGGAAAACGGCGTGTGCATCGGTGTTGAAACCAACAAAGGCTTCATCGGCGCCAAGCGCGTTGGTGTGGTCACTGCCGGTAACTCCGGGCACATGGCCAAGCTCGCCGGTTTCCGTCTGCCGATCGAATCGCACCCGCTGCAAGCGCTGGTGTCCGAGCCGATCAAGCCGATTATCGACAGCGTGATCATGTCCAACGCCGTACACGGTTACATCAGCCAGTCCGACAAGGGCGACCTGGTGATCGGCGCCGGCATCGACGGCTACAACGGCTACGGCCAGCGTGGTTCGTACCCGGTGATCGAGCACACCATTCAGGCCATCGTCGAGATGTTCCCGGTGTTGTCCCGCGTGCGCATGAACCGTCAGTGGGGCGGCATCGTCGACACCACGCCGGACGCATGCCCGATCATCTCGAAAACCCCGGTGCCGAACATGTTCTTCAACTGCGGTTGGGGCACCGGTGGCTTCAAGGCAACACCTGGCTCGGGCAACGTGTTTGCCGCGAGTCTGGCCAAGGGTGAAATGCACCCATTGGCTGCACCTTTCTCCATCGACCGTTTCCACAACGGTGCGTTGATCGATGAACACGGCGCTGCTGCGGTTGCCCACTAACAGGAGAAATCCCCATGTTGCATATCTTCTGTCCTCACTGCGGCGAACTGCGCTCCGAAGAGGAATTCCACGCATCCGGCCAGGCGCACATCCCGCGTCCACTGGATCCGACCAACTGCACCGACGAGGAGTGGGGCGACTACATGTTCTTCCGCGATAACCCTCGCGGTCTGCACCACGAGCTGTGGGATCACGTCGCCGGTTGCCGTCAGTACTTCAACGCCACCCGTGACACCGTGACCTACGAGATTCTCGAGACTTACAAGATCGGCGCCAAGCCGCAGTTCACCGACAAGACCGATAGCCCGAAAGCGGCCGCCACGGCTCTGGGAGAGAAGGTATGAGCCAGATCAATCGCCTGTCCAACGGCGGACGGATCGACCGCAACAAAGTGCTGAGCTTCACCTTCAACGGCCAGAGCTACAAAGGCTTTGAGGGCGACTCCCTGGCCGCCGCCTTGCTGGCCAACGGTGTGGACATCATCGGTCGCAGCTTCAAGTATTCCCGTCCGCGCGGCATCTTTGCCGCCGGTGCCGAAGAGCCGAACGCCGTGCTGCAGATCGGCGCGACCGAAGCCACGCAGATCCCGAACGTACGCGCCACGCAACAAGCGCTGTATCAAGGTTTGGTCGCCACCAGCACCAACGGCTGGCCGAGCGTGAACAACGACATGATGGGGATTCTCGGCAAGGTCGGCGGCAAGCTGATGCCGCCGGGCTTCTACTACAAAACTTTCATGTACCCGCAATCGTTCTGGATGACTTACGAGAAGTACATTCGTAAGGCCGCCGGTCTTGGCCGCTCGCCGACCGAGAACGATCCGGACACCTACGACTACATGAACCAGCACTGCGACGTGCTGATCGTCGGCGGTGGCCCTGCTGGCCTGGCCGCTGCACTGGCGGCTGCCCGCAGCGGTGCGCGCGTAATCCTCGCCGATGAACAGGAAGAGTTCGGCGGCAGCCTGCTCGATTCCCGCGAAAGCCTCGACGGCAAACCGGCCGCCGAATGGGTCGCCAGCGTCATCGCTGAACTGAAAGACACCCCGGACGTGCTGCTGTTGCCGCGCGCCACGGTCAACGGTTACCACGACCATAACTTCCTGACCATTCACGAGCGTCTGACCGATCACCTCGGCGACCGCGCCCCGATTGGCCAGGTACGTCAGCGCATCCACCGCGTTCGCGCCAAGCGTGTAGTGCTGGCGACCGGTACTCACGAGCGTCCGCTGGTTTACGGCAACAACGACGTGCCGGGCAACATGCTCGCCGGCGCTGTGTCGACTTACGTGCGTCGTTACGGCGTGGCTCCGGGCAAAAAACTGGTGCTGTCGACCAACAACGATCACGCCTATCGCGTTGCTCTGGATTGGCTCGACGCCAGCCTGCAAGTTGTCGCCATTGCCGATGCCCGCAGCAATCCGCGCGGTGCGCTGGTTGAAGAAGCGCGCGCCAAAGGCATCCGCATCCTGACCGGCAGCGCCGTGATCGAGGCCCGTGGCAGCAAGCACGTGACCGCCGCTCGCGTTGCCGCGATCGATGTCAAAGCGCACACCGTGACCAGCCCAGGTGAGTGGCTTGAATGCGACCTGGTTGCCAGCTCCGGCGGTTACAGCCCGGTGGTTCACCTGGCGTCGCACTTGGGTGGCAAGCCGATCTGGCGTGAAGACATCCTCGGTTTCGTACCGGGCGAAGCACCGCAGAAACGCGTGTGCGTCGGTGGCATCAACGGCGTCTACGGTCTCGGCGATTCCCTGGCCGATGGTTTTGAAGGCGGCGCTCGCGCAGCCAGCGAAGCCGGTTTCAGCGTGGTCGAAGGCACCTTGCCGAAAGCCCTGAGCCGTCTGGAAGAGCCAACACTGGCGCTGTTCCAGGTGCCCCACGAAAAAGCCACCGCACGGGCGCCGAAGCAATTCGTCGACCTGCAAAACGACGTCACCGCGGCCGCCATCGAACTGGCGACCCGCGAAGGCTTCGAGTCGGTCGAGCACGTCAAACGCTACACCGCACTGGGCTTCGGTACTGACCAGGGCAAGCTCGGCAACGTCAACGGTCTGGCCATCGCCGCCCGTTCGCTGAACGTGACCATCCCGCAGATGGGCACCACCATGTTCCGTCCGAACTACACGCCGGTCACTTTCGGTGCTGTAGCCGGCCGTCACTGTGGGCACATCTTCGAGCCTGTGCGTTTCACCGCGCTGCATCACTGGCACGTGAAGAACGGCGCCGAGTTCGAAGACGTCGGTCAGTGGAAACGTCCTTGGTACTTCCCGAAAAACGGTGAAGACCTGCATACCGCCGTGAAGCGCGAATGCAAAGCCGTGCGCGACAGCGTTGGCCTGCTGGACGCTTCGACCCTGGGCAAAATCGACATCCAGGGCCCGGATTGCCGTGAGTTCCTCAACCGCATCTACACCAACGCCTGGACCAAGCTCGACGTGGGCAAGGCCCGTTACGGCCTGATGTGCAAAGAAGACGGCATGGTCTTCGACGACGGCGTAACCGCCTGCCTCGCCGACAACCACTTCGTGATGACCACCACCACCGGCGGCGCTGCACGCGTGCTGCAATGGCTGGAAATCTATCATCAGACCGAGTGGCCAGACCTGAAGGTGTACTTCACGTCCGTGACGGATCACTGGGCAACCATGACCCTGTCCGGGCCGAACAGCCGCAAGCTGCTCAGCGAAGTCACCGACATCGATCTGAGCAACGAAGCGTTCCCGTTCATGACCTGGAAAGAAGGTCTGGTCGGCGGCGTACCAGCGCGGGTGTTCCGGATTTCGTTTACCGGTGAACTGTCGTACGAAGTCAACGTGCAGGCCGACTATGCAATGGGCGTGCTCGAGAAAATCGTCGAGGCCGGCAAGCAGTACAACCTGACGCCATATGGCACCGAAACCATGCACGTACTGCGTGCGGAGAAGGGCTTCATCATCGTCGGTCAGGACACTGACAGCTCGATGACCCCGGATGACCTGAACATGGGCTGGTGTGTCGGTCGCACCAAACCGTTCTCGTGGATCGGCCAGCGTGGCATGAACCGTGAAGACTGCGTGCGTGATCAGCGCAAACAGTTGGTGGGCCTGAAGCCGATCGATCCGACCAAATGGCTGCCAGAAGGTGCGCAACTGGTGTTCAACACCAAGCAGGCGATCCCGATGACCATGGTCGGCCACGTGACCTCCAGCTACTTGCACAACTCCCTCGGTTATTCGTTTGCCATGGGTGTTGTGAAGGGCGGCTTGAAGCGTATCGGTGAGCGCGTGTTCGCACCGCTGGCCGATGGCAGCGTGATCGAAGCGGAAATCGTTTCTTCGGTGTTCTTCGATCCGAAAGGCGATCGCCAGAACGTCTGACACAGCGATTCCCTGTGGGAGCGAGCTTGCTCGCGATGGCGGCAACGCTGCTTCCACAGGGAGTACAAAAAGAATTCAGGACAGGTGCTTTATGACCGCAGCCAATGTTTACCAACAACGCCCAACCACTGGGGCCAAGGCCGAGTCGTCGCTGCATCATGCCGACCTCGCCAGCCTGGTGGGCAAGGGCCGCAAAAGCGCCGGCGTGATCGTGCGTGAGAAAAAACTCCTCGGCCACCTGACCATTCGTGGCGATGGCCACGATGCCGCGTTCGCTGCCGGTGTGCACAAAGCCCTCGGTATCGAATTGCCGGGCGCGCTGACCGTTATCGTCAAAGGCGAAACCAGCCTGCAATGGATGGGGCCGGATGAATGGCTGCTGATCGTGCCGACCGGTGAAGAATTCGCCGCCGAGCAAAAACTGCGTAAAGCGCTGGGCGACCTGCACATCGCGATCACCAACGTCAGTGGCGGCCAGCAGCTCCTCGAACTGAGCGGCCCGAACGTGCGCCAGGTGCTGATGAAGTCCACCAGCTACGACGTGCACCCGAACAGCTTCCCGGTGGGCAAGGCTGTGGGCACCGTGTTTGCCAAGTCGCAACTGATGATCCGCCATACCGCCGAAGACACCTGGGAACTGCTGATTCGTCGCAGCTTCTCGGATTACTGGTGGTTGTGGTTGCAGGATGCTGCGGCTGAATACGGCTTGAGTGTTCAGGCTTAAAAGCCACCCCTCACCCCAACCCTCTCCCAAGAGGGGAGAGGGGGAAAGGGGGCAGATCTCCGCAGTTTTCAAGACCTGAGTTCGACTCGGTATTTCAGGTCGATGTAGCTCTAAGAACAACTCGGTCAGTCCCCTCTACCTCTGGGAGAGGGCTAGGGTGAGGGGTGGATTTCCCTGACACCCAGCACAATGAACAGGAGTCACCGCACTATGAGCCGCGCCCCAGACACATGGATTCTGACCGCCGACTGCCCAAGCGTTCTCGGCACCGTGGACGCGGTGACCCGCTTTCTGTTCGAGCAGGGCTGCTACGTCACCGAACACCATTCCTTCGATGATCGGCTCTCCGGTCGCTTCTTCATTCGTGTGGAATTCCGTCAGCCCGACGGCTTCGACGAACAAGCCTTCCGCGCCGGCCTCGAAGAACGCGGCCAAGCCTTCGGCATGATCTTCGAACTGACCGCGCCGAACTACCGCCCGAAAGTGGTGATCATGGTCTCCAAGGCCGATCACTGCCTCAACGATTTGCTCTACCGCCAGCGCATCGGTCAATTGTCGATGGACGTGGCCGCCGTGGTTTCCAACCACCCGGACCTCAAGCCGTTGGCGGACTGGCACCAGATTCCGTACCACCACTTCCCGCTGGACCCGAACGACAAACCGTCCCAGGAGCGTCAGGTCTGGCAGGTGATCGAAGAGTCCGGCGCCGAACTGGTGATTCTCGCCCGCTACATGCAAGTCCTGTCGCCCGAGCTGTGCCGCAAACTCGACGGCAAGGCGATCAATATCCATCACTCCCTGCTGCCCGGTTTCAAGGGCGCCAAGCCTTATCACCAGGCCTACAACAAGGGCGTGAAACTGGTCGGCGCCACGGCGCACTACATCAACAACGACCTGGACGAAGGCCCGATCATCGCCCAGGGCGTAGAGGCCGTGGACCACAGTCATTACCCGGAAGATTTGATCGCCAAGGGGCGGGATATCGAAGGGCTGACGTTGGCGCGGGCTGTTGGTTATCACATTGAAAGACGAGTGTTTTTGAACGCGAACAGAACGGTTGTTCTTTAACTGCCGAGTGATCTACCCGAGCAATCAACGCGCCGCCGATCCTTGGCGACGCGACCGCTACATAAAAACAACAGCGAGGTGAAAGCATGTCTGGCAATCGTGGTGTGGTGTATCTCGGCAATGGCAAAGTCGAAATACAGAAAATCGACTATCCGAAAATGCAGGACCCGCGCGGCAGGAAGATTAATCACGCTGTCATCCTGCGTGTGGTTTCCACCAACATCTGTGGTTCCGACCAGCACATGGTGCGTGGCCGTACTACCGCTCAAACCGGCCTGGTACTGGGCCACGAGATCACCGGTGAAGTGATCGAGAAGGGCAGCGACGTCGAAAACCTGCAAATCGGCGACCTGGTGTCGGTGCCGTTCAACGTGGCTTGCGGGCGCTGCCGTTCCTGCAAGGAAATGCACACCGGTGTTTGCCTCAGCGTTAACCCGGCGCGTCCGGGCGGTGCGTACGGTTATGTCGACATGGGCGACTGGACCGGCGGCCAGGCTGAATACGCGATGGTGCCGTATGCCGACTTCAACCTGCTGAAACTCCCGGATCGCGATCGCGCGATGGAAAAAATCCGTGACCTGACCTGCCTCTCCGACATCCTGCCGACCGGTTACCACGGCGCAGTGACGGCCGGCGTTGGCCCTGGCAGCACCGTGTACATCGCCGGTGCTGGTCCTGTCGGTCTGGCCGCCGCCGCTTCCGCTCGCCTGTTGGGCGCAGCGGTGGTGATCATCGGTGACGTCAATACCGTCCGCCTGGCACACGCCAAGGCTCAGGGTTTCGAAATCGCCGACCTGTCCCTGGACACCCCGCTGCACGAACAGATCGCTGCACTGCTGGGCGAGCCAGAAGTGGATTGCGCCGTCGACGCCGTGGGCTTCGAAGCGCGCGGTCACGGCCATGACGGCGTGAAACACGAGGCTCCGGCCACCGTGCTCAACTCGCTGATGGGTGTGGTTCGGGTTGCCGGCAAAATCGGTATCCCAGGCCTGTACGTGACTGAAGATCCGGGTGCAGTCGATGCAGCCGCGAAAATGGGCAGCCTGAGCATCCGCTTCGGTCTGGGCTGGGCCAAATCCCACAGCTTCCACACCGGCCAGACGCCAGTGATGAAGTACAACCGCCAGCTGATGCAGGCGATCATGTGGGACCGTATCCACATTGCCGACATCGTGGGTGTGGAAGTCATCAGCCTGGATGACGCGCCACGTGGTTATGGCGAGTTCGATGCGGGCGTGCCGAAGAAGTTTGTGATCGATCCGCACAAACTGTTCAGCGCAGCGTAAGGCTTCACGCAAGACAAAACGGCGACCCCAGGGTCGCCGTTTTTTTTTTGGCTAAAATTGTTGGTGAGTCTGAGAGCCACCCCTCACCCCAGCCCTCTCCCCATAGGGGAAAGGGAGCAGATTGGGGGCCTTTCAGATCCTGAGTTCGATTCGATATTTCAGGTCGATGTAGCTCGAAGAACAACTCGGTCAGTCCCCTCTACCTCCGGGCGGTCCGACGTTTCGGGAGGGCTAGGGTGAGGGGTGGTTTACAAGGCCGCCAACGCCCCTTGATACAACACCGGTCCCGTCGGTTGCCCTGTCGGCGAGCCGCCCTTCGGTTCAAGACTGACTGCCAACGCAATCGGTTTGCCAATCAGCGCTTTCTGCACATCGCTCAGCTCTACGCGCCCCTTGCCGCCCGCCGGAATCACCCCAAGTGAAATCGGCTTGCCATCCGCCGGAATCGCCCACAACTCCAGACTGCGCCCGGGATCAACCGCTGCCAGCGTCAGCGGCTCAACGTTCAAATAATCCTCATGCGCTTCAACCTTCAACGCAGGCTGCGCGTCGGCGGTCAGCAATGTAGCGCTGTAACGCGCGCTGTCGCGGTTATAGAACACGCCCAACGTCACGGCGATCACCAGCGAGCAAACGGCAGCCGTCACTCGCAACCAGGTCCAGAACCGACGTTTTTCCGGCATGTGCAGCACTTGCGGCTCAATCCGCGCCGTAATGCCCTGCCACACCCGATCCGGCACCGGCTGCTCTGGCAAAGCTTCAGTCAGACTGGCGAGGTGTTCCTGCCACTGCGCCAGTTCAGCACGAAGCGCCGCGTCTTCCAGCAACAGCTGTTCGAAACGCCGACGAGCGGCAGAAGGCATCAAGCCAATGGCGTAATCGGCGGCGAGGGCGCGGCGCAGGGTGGGGGTTTGATAGTTCATGATTCAAGGCACCTGCGCAGTCGCTCCATACCGCGACGGATCCAGGATTTCACCGAGCCCAGCGGCGCGGCCAGGTGTTCGGCGAGCTCAGAGCAGGACAACCCCTGAAAGTAAGCCACAGTGATCGATTGACGCTGCATGCCGTCGAGGCTTTCCAGGCAGCGGTTCAGCGCGGTGGCCTCACGGGCACGGCTGAGTTGTTCGTGGGCCGATGGGCTTTCATCCACCAGCGCCTGTTCTTCAAGGTCGCTCAACGGCCGGTCGCGGTGTTTGCGCAACTGATCGATGGCCTGATGACGGGTGATGTTAATCATCCAGGTCAGCGGCGCCGACAGATGGGCGTCGTAGCGCGAGGCGTTGTTCCAGATGCGCACGAAGCTTTCCTGCAACACTTCTTCAGCCAGATCCGGCCGCCCCATGAACCGCAGCGCTACGCCATGCAGCCGTGGGCCGACGCTGCGGTAAAGCGTCTCGAAAGCGCGGCGGTCGCCCAGTGAACACTGGGCCAGAAGCTGCCTGAGCTGATCGGCGTCGGCGGTGGGAATGGCAGTTCTCCGGGCAATCGAAGCGGGCTGGGTGAGGTGCCGGTTGCAGGCAGAGGTTAGTTCACGGTGCGCGGTAGTTCCATTCACGGACGGCCGCCTCGGAAACCGCCGACCCTGATGCGCAGGGTCGGCGGCACGCCTCAGCTTTTCGGCATCAGTACTTTGTCGATGACCTGAATCACACCGTTGGACTGGTACACGTCATAGGTGGTGATGTCGGCGACGTCACCTTTTTCATCCTTGATCGTGATGTTGTGCGGACCGTTCATCATTGCCCACAGCTTGCCGCCTGCGACGGTGGTCAGTTCGGCCGTGCCGCCACCAGCCTTGATCTTCTCGGCCAGGGTGATCATGTCGAGCTTCCCGGCGACCACGTGGTAGGTGAGGACGTGAGTCAGGGTCGCCTTGTTGGCGGGTTTGAGCAGGGTATCGACCGTGCCGGCCGGCAGGGCGGCGAAGGCCGAGTTGACCGGGGCGAACACGGTGAACGGGCCTTTGCCCTTGAGGGTGTCCACCAGGCCAGCGGCTTTCACGGCGGCGACCAGGGTGGTGTGGTCGGCGGAGTTCACCGCGTTATCGATGATGTCTTTGCTCGGCATCATGCTTTGGCCGCCAACGATGACCGCGTGGCTCGTGTCTGCCGCTTGCACAGTGTTCAGGACGAATCCGCCGCCAAGGGCCAGGGTCAGCAGGCTGGCAATCAACGGCGTTTTGATCGAAGTGCGTTTCATGGTGATGATCCTCGTGCAGGGAATCGGCCAGGAATGTCTGTCCGTGCTTGATATACGCGGGCGAGGCCAGACTGGATGCAGCGCTGGCAAATTCTTTTTCGACTGTTCGTCGGGGGCTCGCCAAGACTCGGAACAATCCCCAGGGATGCCAGTCAAACACACGGTTTTTCGCTGCCCATTGCCGGGCGGTTTTCATGGCACATGAGGATGTCTGGATGAAGATTTCACGCGGTTTTGCACTGGCTTCGCTGATGTGTCTGGCGGCCAGTCCGGTCTTTGCTCAGTTCAGCCTGTTCGATGCGGCCAATGCCCTCTCCGGCACGCAGGACGATGACGCCGCCGCGTCCGCGCCGACTGCGACGACCGCGCAGACGGCCGGTCTGCTGAGTGCCCTCAGCCAGTTAAACGTGACGCCAGAACAAGCCATTGGCGGTGCCGGGGCGATGCTCGGTCTGGCGAAGAATCAATTGAGTTCGACCGACTACTCGGCGTTGTCCAAAAGCGTGCCCGGAATCGACTTACTGTCCGGTGGCGGTGAACTGGGTGTCCTCAGCGGCTTGCTTGGCTCGTCCGGTCAAGCGGCAGGTCTGGGCAACGTCTTGGGCAACCTGAATAACACCAACGACCTGAACAGTGCCTTCAACGCATTGGGCATGGACACTGGCATGATCGGCCTGTTTGCCCCCGTGCTTCTGCAATTTTTCGGTCAGCAGGGCGTCGGCGGCTCACTGCTGACAAACCTGGGCGGGATCTGGGGCGCAGGCACCGGTACCTGATTCAGCGGCGCTCGGCGCGCAATGCGTCGATACGCTGGTCCTTCTCGATCCAGAGCTGGTTGACCCAGTTCTGGATGGTTTCGCGAAACTGCGGATCGTTTTCGTAATCGCCTTGCCACAGCGCCGGGTCGAGTTCGCGGGTCTTGATGTCGATGATGACCTTCGGCACGTTGCCGCTGAGCAAATCCCAGAAACCCGGAATCGTCTGCTGCGGATACACCACCGTCACATCAAGGACGGCGTCCAGCTGTTCGCCCATTGCCGCCAGAACAAACGCCACGCCGCCAGCCTTGGGCCTGAGCAGGTGGGTGAAGGGTGATTGCTGCCGGGCACGTTTCGCAGCGGTAAAGCGAGTGCCTTCCAGGTAATTGACCACCGTCACCGGCTGACGTTTGTACAACTCGCACGCTGCTTGGGTGATCTCCAGATCCTTGCCGGCCAGCTCAGGGTGCTTCGCCAGGAATGCCTTGGTGTAGCGTTTCATGAACGGGTAATCCAGCGCCCACCACGCCAACCCCAGGAACGGCACCCAGATCAGCTCTTTCTTGAGGAAGAACTTGAAGAACGGCGTGCGGCGATTCAGCGTCTGGATCAGCGCCGGGATATCGACCCAGGATTGATGGTTGCTGATCACCAGATACGACGTGTCGACCCGCAGGTCATCGCCGCCACGGATGTCCCATTGCGTGGGGATGCACAGGCGGAAAATCAGCTTGTCGATTTCGGCCCAGGTCTCGGCAATCCCCATCACCGTCCATGAGGCGTAATCACGCAAGCGACCGGGCAGGACCAGTTTGAGCAAGGCGAACACCATCAGCGGCCCGAACAGGACCAGGGTGTTGAGCAACAGCAGCAGGGTAACGAAACAGCCGGTGAGCAGGCGGCGCATAAATAACTCTTGAAAGCCTTTGGGCGCGCAATGATAAGCAGCTTCGGACGGCAGGCCAAATTGGTGACGACGAATGTTTCACCTTTGGACCGTTAACCTCCCAGAGTTATGAGATCTCTGTGGCGAGGGAGCTTGCTCCCGCTGGGCTGCGAAGCGGCCCCCAATCATGCACTTCAATTTTTCAGGTACACCCTGTGAGCCGTACCACGACTGCTGCGCAGCCGAACGGGAGCAAGCTCCCTCGCCACAAAGGTTGTACTGATCCAACTATCGTTGTTTTTTGCGGTCTAGAATTTGGCATCTGCGCCCCAATTTCCTCAAGGAAGCCCATTACGTGAAATCCCTCCTTGCACTGCTTTCCCTCGTGGCCCTGCCGGTCCTGGCCGCTGAGCCGACCTTGTACGGGCGCTACGAATACATCGCGCTGCCGGAAATCGGTGGTGAAGTCCTCAAGGCCAAGATGGACACCGGCGCCCTGACCGCGTCGCTGTCGGCCAAAGACATCGAAACCTTTACCCGCGATGGCGACGAGTGGGTGCGTTTCCGCCTCGCCACCAAAGGCGCGAGCAACAAGGTCTACGAACACAAGGTCGCGCGGATCAGCAAGATCAAGACCCGCTCCGAGGAAGACGAGGACGATAACGAAGCGGTCGAACCCACCAAGCGTCCGGTGGTCGATCTGGAACTGTGCCTGGGCAACGTCAAGCGCACCGTGGAGGTCAACCTCACCGACCGCAGCAGCTTCAACTACCCTTTGTTGATCGGTGCCAAAGCCTTGCGTGAGTTCGGCGCGGCGGTGAACCCGGCACGGCGCTTTACGGCGGACAAGCCAGACTGCTGATTTCAAGTGGTCTCATTGACGTGACGTGAGCCTTGGGGCACCGTTCGCCCACTTAACTGCCGGGCTCGGACGCCATGCCCCATATCCTGATTGTCGAAGACGAAGCGGCGATTGCCGACACCCTGGTTTTCGCCTTGCAGGGCGAGGGCTTCACCACCACCTGGCTGAGCCTTGGCGCGGCTGCGCTTGACCATCAGCGCCAGACCCCGGCTGACCTGATCATTCTCGACATTGGTCTGCCGGACATCAGCGGCTTCGAGACCTGCAAGCAATTGCGGCGTTTCAGCGAAGTGCCGGTGATCTTCCTTAGCGCCCGTGATGCCGAAATCGATCGCGTCGTGGGGCTGGAAATCGGTGCCGACGATTACGTGGTCAAGCCGTTCAGCCCTCGGGAAGTGGCGGCGCGGGTCCGGGCGATTCTCAAACGCGTGGCGCCGCGAGCGACCGCCGAGGTGGCATCGGCGCTGTTTCGCATTGACAACGAACGGGTGCAGATCAGCTATCGCGGTCAGCTTCTAACCCTGACCCGCCATGAGTTTCGTCTGTTGCAATGCCTGCTGGACCAACCCGAACGCGTCTTCAGTCGCGAGCAATTGCTCGATGCGCTGGGTGTCGCCGCCGATGCCGGGTACGAGCGCAGCATCGACAGCCACATCAAGAGCGTGCGCGCCAAACTGCGCCAGGTGAAAGCCGACGCAGAACCGATCCAGACCCATCGTGGCCTCGGCTACAGCTATAGCCCGGGGCGTAGCTGATGCCTCTGGGGATCCGGATTTTTCTGGTCTACGTGCTGTTCATCGGCCTGACCGGTTACTTCGTGCTGAACACCGTGATGGAAGAAATCCGTCCCGGCGTGCGCCAGTCCACCGAAGAAACGCTGGTCGACACCGCCAATCTCATGGCCGAAATCCTGCGCGACGACTTCAAGGCCGGCACCCTGAACCAGAACCGCTGGCCCGAACTGCTCAAGGCTTATGGCGAACGGCAACCGAAGGCGAGCATCTGGGGATTGCCGAAGAATCAGGTCAACCACCGCATTTACGTCACTGATGCCAAAGGCGTCGTGGTGCTGGACTCCAGCGGTGTGGCAGTGGGGCAGGATTACTCACGCTGGAACGACGTTTTACTGACCCTGCGAGGCGAATACGGCGCTCGTTCCAGCCGCAGCGATCCAAACGATCCGAATTCCTCAGTGATGCACGTCGGCGCCCCGATTCGCGACAACGGCCAGATCATCGGCGTGGTTACCGTCGCCAAACCCAACAGCTCGTTGCAGCCGTACGTTGATCGCACCGAACGGCGATTGCTTGCCTGGGGGGCCGGGCTGATCGGCCTCGGTCTGCTGTTCGGCGCGTTGTTGTCGTGGTGGTTGAGCGCGGCGCTGCGGCGATTGACGGCTTATGCACAGGCAGTCAGTGAAGGCCGGCGGGTCGAGGTTCCGCACTACCGTGGCGGCGAACTGGAACAGCTGGCGACGGCGGTGGAGCAGATGCGCACGCAGCTCGAAGGCAAAGCCTATGTCGAGCGTTACGTGCACACATTGACCCACGAACTGAAAAGCCCGCTGGCGGCGATTCGCGGCGCAGCAGAGTTGCTGCACGGCGAGATGCCGCTGGCTCAGCAGCAGCGTTTTGTCAGCAACATCGACAGCGAAAGCGCGCGGATGCAGCAGTTGATCGAACGCCTGTTGAATCTGGCCCTGGTCGAGCAGCGCCAAGGACTGGAAGAGCGGGTGGCGGTGCCGCTGGCGAAGTTGGTAGAAGAATTGCTGAGCGCTCAGGCGGCGCGCATCGAAGGCAAGCAGTTACGCGTGGAACAAACCATTGCAACGGATCTGGTGCTGACCGGTGAGCCGTTCCTGTTGCGGCAGGCGCTGGGGAATCTGCTGGAGAACGCTTTGGATTTCACCCCGGCTCTGGGCTTGCTGCGATTCAGCGCCGAACGCATTGGGGAGCAAATTGAGTTCAGTCTGTTCAACCAGGCCGAGGCCATTCCCGACTATGCGTTGCCGCGATTGAGCGAACGTTTTTATTCCCTGCCGCGACCGGACAGCGGGCGCAAGAGCACGGGGTTGGGGCTTAATTTTGTTGAAGAGGTGGTCAAGTTGCATGGTGGAGCGGTGAGCATCGGTAATGTCGATGGCGGTGTTCAAGTCAAATTGCGTATGCCTGCTTAGATCCACCCCTCACCCCAGCCCTCTCCCCACGGGGGAGAGGGGGAAAGGGAGCCGATCTTCATGGTTTTCGAAACCTGAGTTCGGCTCGATAATTCAGGTCGATGTAACTTGCAAGAACAACTCGGTCAGTCCCCTCTACCCCCTGGGGAGAGGGTTAGGGTGAGGGGTGGTTTTCCCTGCCGAAAACACTCTCCACAAAGTCTCCACATTCCTCCCATAAATCCCCCACACACCCAACCCAGACTCTCCCCATCCAAACAGGGAGAGTCCCATGAACCGCAGCCTGACCATAAAACTCGGGGCAATTGCCCTTCTGATTCTGTTGTTGCTGATCCCGCTCTTGATGATCAACGGCGTTATCCAGGACCGTCAGCAACTGCGCGACGGCGTCCTCGAAGACATCGCCCGCAGTTCCAGCTACAGCCAGCAACTGAGCGGGCCGCTGATGGTGGTGCCGTATCGCAAAGTAGTGCGCACCTGGAAGCGCAACGAGAAAACCAACGAGCGTTACCAGGACGTGGGTGAAGAACGCGGCCGTTTGTATTTCCTCCCGGAGCGCTTCGAACTCGACGGCCAGGTCCAGACCGAACTGCGTTTCCGGGGCATTTATGAGGCGCGTCTGTTTCATGCGGACAACCGCATCAGCGGGCATTTCTCGCTTCCGGCTCAATTGGGCATCAAGGACGACTTCGCCGATTACCAGTTCGGCCAGCCGTTTTTGGCGGTCGGGATCAGCGACATTCGCGGCATCGAAAACGCCCTGAAACTTGAACTCAATGGCCAGAAACTCGACTTCGTCCCCGGTAGCCAGGTGGGCTGGTTGGGGGAGGGCGTGCATGTCACCCTGCCGGCGCTCGACACGAAGCAAGCCACAGAACTGGCCTTCGGTTTCGACCTGCGTCTGCAAGGCACTGGTCAGTTGCAGATTCTTCCGGTGGGCAAGACCAGCAAAGTATCGCTGGCCGCCAATTGGCCGCATCCGAGTTTCATCGGCAACTACCTGCCGGCCCAGCGTGAAGTCAGCGATCAGGGTTTTACCGCCAATTGGCAGACCTCGTTTTTCTCCACCAACTTGCAAGAGGCCTTGAGCAGCTGCGTGTCCGGCGGCGACTGCGACGCCTTCACCGGCCGCAGTTTCGGTGTGAGCTTCATCGACCCGGTGGATCAGTACCTGAAAAGCGATCGGGCCATCAAATATGCATTGCTGTTTATCGTCCTGACCTTCGCCGGTTTCTTCCTCTTCGAAGTGCTGAAAAGCCTGGCGGTACACCCGGTGCAATACGCGCTGGTGGGCGTGGCCCTGGCGTTTTTCTACCTGCTGTTGCTGTCGCTGTCCGAGCACATCGGCTTTGCCCTGGCGTACCTGCTGTCGGCGGGCGGCTGTGTGTTGTTGATCGGTTTTTATGTCTGCCATGTGCTGCGTAGCGTGCGTCACGGCTTGAGTTTTTCGGCGGGATTGGCGGCGTTGTATGGCTTGCTCTATGGCTTGCTGAGTGCAGAGGATTACGCGTTATTGATGGGTTCGCTGCTGTTGTTCGGGTTGTTGGGCGTGTTTATGGTGCTGACCCGCAAGCTGGACTGGTATGGGATTGGGCAGAAGTCGGCCAAGCCGCTGGTGTTTGATATGGGAGCGGTGGAATGAGCCGGTCGTTGGGGTTGCGTGAGGATCAGCGGGAGGGGGAGGTGTTGGCGACGCTGATATTCGGGTTGTTTCCGTTAGATCCGGTGTGGTGCATTCGCGAGCAAGCCCGCTCCCACAAGGGATCTCCAGTGAACACAAAATTCGTGCACACAACCGATCAACTGTGGGAGCGGGCTTGCTCGCGAAGAGGCCCTGACAGCCAGCGAAGTTCTAAACCTTCGGCATCGTCGCCAGCATCGAAGCCCGCTGACTCACCTCGAAGTACCAGTTCGCCAGCTTCGGATTCGTCGTGCGCCATTCCAGATCCGGATGGCGCAAATCCAGGTAACCCAACGCACAGGCAACACTGATCGCCGCCACATCGAAATGGCTGGTCAGCTCGGCGATCGCGTCCACTTCCAGCAATGCCAGGCCGCGACGAATCTTCTCGCGCTGGCCATCGAGCCACTCGCCCCAGTGTTTTTCCGGGGCACGCAGGGCGACTTCATAACGAATCAGCACCGCAGCGTCCATGATCCCGTCGGCCAGGGAGGCCAGGGTCAGGCGCCGCCAGCGGGCCGAGCCGTTACGCGGTATCAGCGGGTTGCCGACGTGCTGGTGATCGAGGTAGTCGAGGATCACCCGGCTGTCATGGATGACGTTGCCATCGGCCAGGCGCAAGGCCGGGATTTTACCCAGTGGGTTGTCTTCGTTGAGTATCAGGTCCGGGCTGACCGGTGTGAGTACGCAGTCTTGCAACGCCACGCGGTCCTGTTGACCGGTTTCGTGCAGCAGCACCATGACTTTGCGAACGAAGGGCGATAAAGGGTTATGGAACAGGGTCATGCTGGGTGCGGACATGGCAGCGTCTCGGTGTGGGACAGTGCTGGGCAGCATAGCGCGTGTTTCACGCAACAGGTTCGCTGTTGTTAGCGGCGTTGCAGCAGGCCGCGCAGGGCGAGGATTGCGGGAATGCCCAAGCCAAGCCAGCTCAGGGCATCCCACACGCCATCCCCCAGTAACGCGGAAAACAACCCCGCGGCGCTGAGCAGGGCGATAACCGTGGGGGTGGAAAAGACCTTCCAGAAATTCGACTGCCGCGGCCTCATGCTGGACTCTCCGCGTTATCGAGCACCGGTTTCGCAGCCTTGCGTCGCACCACCCAAAGATAAACCCCGCTACCGAGGACGATGATGGTCAGCCCATCCAGCGTCGCCCAGAGGATCTTCATCGGCATGCCGCCGTAATCACCGAAGTGCAGCGGTTGAGACATGCCCATGGCGTCCATGTACCACGGGCGTTCGGCCACGGCGGTGACTTGCAGGGTACTGGCGTCGATCAGCACCGGTGTCAGCAGGTGCGAGGTCAGGTGGGTGCTGCCTTTCATGAACACCGCATAATGGTGTTCGCTGGAGAAGCGTGTGCCGGGGAAGGCAATGAAGTCCGGCTGCATGCCCGGTGCGACTTCCTTGACGATGTCGAGCAAGCGGGTCGCGGGCGCCAGTTGTGTCAGTGGCGGCGCATCGCGGTACGGCGCGACCATCGCGCTCAGGCTGTCGTTGCGCCACGCGGCAATCAACAGGTCGGCGCAGGCGCTGATGACGCCGGTGACGCCGACCACCAAGGCCCAGGTCAGCGTCACTACACCGATCAGGTTATGCAGATCGAGCCAACGCAGGCGGGTGGATTTGTCCTGGCGCACGGTGGCGAATTTCAAACGCCGCATGAACGGCAGGTACAGCACCGTCCCGGAGACAATCGCCACCACGAACAGAATCCCCATGAACGCCAGCAGCAACTTGCCCGGCAGACCGGCGAACATGTCCACGTGCAGGCGCAACATGATCATCATGAAGCCGCCATTGGCCGATGGCATTTCCAGCGCTTCACCGGTGCGGGCGTCGAGCATGAAGGTGTGAGACGAATTTGGTTCAGTGCCGGCGGTGGCCGCCATGATCGTAATCGCGGCGTTGGGCTCGTCTTCATCGAAGCCGAAATACTGCATGACCTCGCCGGGCCGATGCTGTTCAGCCGCCTGCACCAACTCCTGCAAATTCAGCAGCGGAGTGTCCGCCGGCATTGCCTTCAATTCAGCGGCATCGCCCAGCAGGTGGTCGATCTCGTGATGGAAGATCAATGGCAGGCCGGTCAGCGCGAGCATCAGCAGGAACACGGTGCAGATCAGGCTGGTCCAGGTGTGGACGAAGGACCAGCGGCGAATTGTTTTGCTTTTCATTTCATAGCCTTCAGAAATACCAAAGCCGTCCATGTCGGACGGCTCGGGACTTGGGCGTGTCAGGTCAGGCCATTACCACTTGTAAGTGGCACTGGCGACGACGCTGCGTTGGTCGCCGTAGTAGCAGTAGAAGCTGTCGCACGTGGAGATGTAGTCCTTGTCGAACAGGTTGGTGGCGTTCAGCGCCAGGGAGGCGCCTTTCAGGCTGTTGTCCAGACGGCCCAGGTCGTAATGAACCGCGGCGTCGAACACGGTGTAGGCGTCAGCCTTGCCGAGCGAGGTGTTGCCTTGGTCGCCGTAAGTGTTGCCGGTGTAGCGAGCGCCGGCGCCGATGCCGAAACCGTCCAGCACGCCGTTGTGCCAGGTGTAATCGGTCCACAGCGAAGCCTGCTGGTTAGGCATCAGTTGCAGGCGATTGCCTTTGAAATCGCCTTTCTGCACTTCGGATTTGGCCAGGGTGTAAGCGGCGATGACCTTGAGGTTCTCGGTCACGTCGGAGACGGCTTCCAGTTCCAGGCCTTTGACTTTCACTTCACCGGTCTGGCTGGTGACCGAAACGTTGTCCGAGTTGGTCGTGGTGACGGAGACGTTTTTCTGGGTCAGGTCGTAGACCGCCGCGGTCAGCAGGGTGCTGCTGCCAGGCGGTTGGTACTTGATGCCCAGTTCCCACTGTTTGCCTTCGGTCGGCTTGAGCGAATCGGTCGGCGATGCCGTGGCGTTGCTGGTCGGCTGGAACGATTCGGAGTAGGACAGGTAGGGCACGAAGCCCGAGTCGAACACGTAGCTGATCGCCGCGTTGCCGCTGAAGTTCTTGTCGCGCTCGGTGTTGGTGGCATCGCCTTTGTTGAAGAATTTGGTGCCGGTGTGGACCCAGTCTTCACGACCACCCAACGTCAGGCGCCATTGGTCGAGGGCCATTTGGTCCTGGACGTACAGGCCGGTCTGGTAGGTCTTCTGGTTGTAGTCGTAAAACGCCGCCGAACGTGGCGGACGAACGATGGGCTGGCCATAGATCGGGTTGTTGACGTTAGTGGTCAGCCCGTCGCCGAAGATCGAGGTGTAGTTGGTGTTGGTGCGCTGGTGATCGAGGCCGATCAACAGGGTGTGACGGATGTCGCCGGTCGCGAAGTCGCCCTGGAAGTTGTTGTCCACGGCGAACTGGCTGATGTCCTCGTCGACACTGGTGCTCGAGCGGCCAACGTTGCCATCCGCATCGACCTGGGTGTACGGGTAGGCGCCGGGGGTGAGGGCCTGGAAGGACAGGTCCGATTTGGTGTAGCGCAGGTTCTGCTTGAACTGCCAGACATCGTTCAAGCGATGTTCAAAGGTGTAGCCCAGTGCGTAGTAGGTGCGGTCGTAGAATTCCCAGTCCGGGTCGCCGAGGTTCTTGTGATGGGAAATCTTGCCGAGCGGCGAATGGATCCTGGTGCCCTGCACCGGCAGGAACTGGCTGGTGATGCCGGTATCGTCACGGGTGAATTGCGTCAGCAGGGTGAACTTGGTGTCTTCGTCGATGTTCCAGGTCAGGCTCGGCGCGATGTTGTAGCGCTTGTTGTCGACGTGGTCGATCTGCGTGCCGCTGTCGCGCACCACACCGCTCAAACCGTAGAGGAACTGGCCTTCGTCATCGATCCTGCCGGTGCTGGCAAAGTTGATCTGGCGATGATTATCGCTGCCATATTGCACCTGGATTTCGCTGCTCGACACGGCGCTGGGGCGACGGCTGACCATGTCCAGCAAACCGCCTGGCGGGGTCTGGCCGTAAACCGATGAGGCCGGGCCGCGCAGCAGGGCGAGGCGGTCGAGGTTCCAGGTCTCCTGTTTCGGGTTGGCGTACACGCCTTTTGGCAGTGGCAGGCCATCGAGGAACTGCGTCGGTTCGAAACCCCGCACGCGCAACCAGTCGGCACGGGTGTCGCTGCCGTAGCTGCTGGCGGTGATGCCGGGCATGTAGCGCACCGCGTCATCGAGGCTATGCACATTGCGGTCGTCCATTTGCTCGCGGGTGGCGATCGAAATCGAGCGCGGTACTTCGACCAGCGCGGTATCGGTCTTGGTGCCGGCGGCGGTGCGGGTCGCCAGGTAACCTTGCACCGGTCCCCAGGCACTTTCGGTGTTTTCCACGCCAATGACGGCGGTTTCCGGCAGGGCCATCACGCCTTCAGGCACGGCCACCAGGCTATAAGTGCCTGCGCTGCTCTGTTCCAGTTGCAGTTCGCTGCCGCGCAAGGCTTCGCGCAGGGCGCCGGCTGCATCGAACTGGCCTTTGACCGGCGCCGAGGTCTTGCCCGCTGCCAGTGAAGGATTCAACGACAGCGCCAGACCGGCCTGGCTGGCGATCTGGTTCAGGGTGCTGGCCAATGGCGCGGCCGGCAGGTTGTAAGCGCGAACGCTGGACGCCTGTTCAGCGGCCATCAGCTGACTGCTGGCCAGAGGGGCACAAAGGGCAATGGCAATCGCCAGCAAACTGGGGCGCAACAAGGTGTCGAGCGAACGGGACATACAGCGGCTCCTGAATGGAAATATTTCTCAATTGCTCAGGTGCCGAACGAGAGTTCAAAAGTGATAGGGTTGATTGAAAATAATTTCGATTCAGTAAACAAGTCGTTTTGATGTGGCGAGGCTGATGGCCCCTTCGCGAGCAAGCCCGCTCCCACATTTCACCGAGTTCTTCCATGAGGATACGGTCGAATGTGGGAGCGGGCTTGCTCGCGAAAGCGGTCTATCAGACGCAATCCCTCTCAGGGCTTGGCCTCAGTTTTTGCCGCCACCGTCACCCACCACGGCGTGTGCTGTTCGATCTGCACCGGCAGGGTCGGCAGCAGGGCGCTCAGGGCCAGATCGGTGTCGTGCAGCGGGAAGCTGCCGGTGATCCGCAGATCGGCGATTTCAGGTGCAACCCCCAAATACCCGCGGCGATAACGACCGAGTTCATGAACCAGGTCCTCCAGCCGTGTGTTGTCCACCACCAGCATGCCGCGGGTCCAGGCGTCGGCGCCGAGGTTGAGCGCGACAATCGGCCCAAGGCCATTGCTGCGCATCAGGACTTGCTGGCCTTCACGCAGAATCTGCTCTTCGGGACTCGACTGGGGATGGGCCGCCACTGCCGACTTCAGCACGCTCAGGCGCGTGCCTTCTTCTTCGCGCTTGACCAGGAACCTTGTCCCCAACGCGCGCATGCTGCCTTCGCGGGTTTCGACGATAAACGGCCGGGCGTCGCCATGGCCGGTTTCGACGAGGATTTCCCCTTCCTGGAGGATGATCAGCCGTTGTTTTTCATCGAAACGCACATCCACGGCACTGTGGGTGTTGAGGTTGATCAGCGTGCCGTCGGTCAGGCGCAGGGTGCGTTGCTCACCGGTGGCGGTGCGCTGGTCGGCCAGCCAATAGTCGATCGGCAAATAACGATCACCGGCGAACAACGCCAACCCGATCACCGCGACGATGCTGGCCACGCCGCTGCCGAGTTTGCGCACACGCCGGCGAATGCTTTCCCGCGATTGCAGTAAAGCAGTGCGAGCCGGGCCGCTGGCGACGCTGAAGCGCTGGTCGAGCATGCCCAGTTGGCGCCAGGCCCGCGCATGTTCTTCGTGGGCGGCGTGCCATTTGGCGAACTCTTCGCGCTCCACCGGGTTGCCGGAGTCCAGGGACAATTGCCAGGCAATCGCGGCATCCAGCACCTGCGCCGAGACGGGTTTGGAGCTGACCGGACTCATACCGGCTCACCGTACAACGCGATGTAGCACTGACGAATGCCCTGGGCCAGGTACTGACGCACCCGCGGCACTGACACGCCCAGTCGCTGGGCGATTTCGGCGTGGCCGAGGCCGTCGAGACGGTTATAGAGAAACGCCGCCCGGGCCTTGCTTGAAAGCTTGCCGAGCAGGCGGTCGATGGCTTTGAGGTCTTCGAGGATCAGTTGCTGTTCCTCCACCGACGGTTGTTCACCTGCGGGGATCAGCATCAGTTCGGTGAGGTAGGCCTGCTCTAGCGCAGCGCGGCGGAAATAGTCGAACAGCAGACCCTTGGCAATCGCCACCAGAAACGCGCGCGGTTCGCGTGGCTCCTTCAGTTCTTCACGGCCCAGCAAACGCACGAAAGTGTCCTGACTCAGGTCTTCGGCCCGTTGCGGACAGGCTACATTGCGTCGCAGCCAGGCCAATAGCCAACCGCGATGGTCGCGATACAACGCACCAACGAGCTCACTTTGAGGGCTTTGGACTGACGACACGTAGCATCACCGATTGGGAAGTATTAACTAACGAGAATTGTTCGCGATTGTGTCAGAGGCGGGGGAGGTAAGCAATTGGCGCTGGTCGGGTTGGGATAACCAGATTTTTAGGACCCGCACGGATTTTGTAGCAGCTGCCGAACGCAGCCTTCGGCAGCTGCTACAAAGGATTGCGGTGGCTGTCAGAAAGAAGGCGCTCGCTGTCTGCGCTTCCACTGACTCAACCGCTGCTGCAAATTCAACGGACTATGAATCTGCATCTGCCGCGCCCGGCTGAATAAAATCAACGCCAGTTCAGCGGTGGCCAACGCATCGGCACTGGCATTGTGGCGCTCGAACACTTCCAGTTTGAACCAGTCGATCCACTGATCCAGACCGGCATCGCGAATGTGCGCCTGAGGGCAAAGCAACGGTGCGATATCAGCCACATCCAGAAACGGATGCTGCAACTTGTAGCCCAGATGGTCTTTCAAGGCGCGCCCGAGCATGTGCTGATCGAACGGCGCGTGAAACGCCAGCACCGGGCTGTCGCCAACAAATTCCATGAATTCGACCAGGGCCTGAGCCGGATCGCTGCCCGCGGCAATCGCACTCGGCCCCAGGCCATGGATCAACACGCTGGGAGCCAACTTCATGTCGGTGCATTGCAACGTGCGCTCGAACTGCTGGCTGAAATCGATCGCGCCGTCCTCGATCACTACCGCGCCGATGGACAACACTCGGTCCTTGTTCAGGTTCAGCCCGGTGGTTTCCAGGTCGAGCACCACCCAGCGCTGTTCGCGCAGGCTGCATTCGCCGAGCTCTGCCGCCGGGGGCAAGCGTTGCAGACGTTGTTGGAGTTCGCCGGGAAGGCTCGGACCTGCCGGGCGCAACCATGAAAACAGGCTCATAGCTGATACCGCAGGGCGAGGCTGCTTTGCAGGCGTTGTGCCTGGCGCAGGGATTCACGCAGGATCCGTCGATCCAGATGATTGAGGCTGTCTGGATCGACCCGGTTGGAGTAGGGCAAGTTCTCCCGGGTCTGTAGCTGATGTTGCTGCATGCGCGCTTGCTGGATGAAGTGATAGGCCTCTTCGTACGCCGCACCGTCCAGCCGTTCGATGACTTCTTTGTCCACCAGTTGGCGAAAGCGCTCCAGCGTGTTGTTCGCCTCGACCCCATGGGCCAACGCGAGCAGTCGGGCACCGTCGACAAAAGGCGTCAGCCCCTGGATTTTCAAGTCCAGAGTGGCTTTCTCGCCATTCTTGCGAGCCAGTACGAACTCACGGAAACGTCCTACGGGCGGACGGTTACGCAGGGCGTTCTCGGCCATCATCCGTTGGAACAGTCGGTTGTCATTCACCTGATCGAGAATGCCCTTACGCAGCTGCTCGCAGCCTTGCTCGTCGCCCCAGACCACCCGCAAGTCGAAATAAATGCTCGAACCCAACAGGTTCTCCGGCGTTGCTTCGCGGATAAACGCCGCAAAACGTCGCGACCATTCGGCCCGGGACAAACACAGCTCCGGGTTGCCGGCCATGATATTGCCCTTGCACAGGGTGAAACCGCAGAGCGCCAGGCTCTGGTTGATCTGCTGGGCAATGGGCAGCAATTTGCCGCGAATCTCGGCGGCGTGGGCCGCGTCCCGGGCTTCGAACAAAATGCCATTGTCCTGATCGGTGTGCAGCGTCTGTTCGCGGCGGCCTTCGCTACCGAAGCACAGCCAACTGAACGGAATGCCGGGATCACCTTTCTCGGCGAGGGTCAGTTCGATCACCCTGCAGACGGTGTGGTCGTTAAGCAGGGTAATGATGTGCGTGATCTGGGTTGAAGAGGCGCCGTGGGCCAGCATGCGTTCCACCAGTTGGCCGATCTCGCCGCGCATCGCGACCAGATTTTCCACCTTCTGGGCGCTGCGGATAGTCCGCGCCAGATGCACCAGATCGACCCGTTGCAGGGAAAACAGATCACGTTCCGAGACCACGCCACACAGGCGATGATCCTTCACCAGGCAGACGTGGGCGATGTGCCGCTCGGTCATGGCAATCGCCGCATCGAAGGCGCTGTGGTCCGGCGACAGGTAAAACGGCGCCCGGGTCATGTGGCGTTCGATGGCTTCGTTGAAATCGTCAGTGCCGTCGGCCACCACATGGCGCAGGTCGCGCAGGGTGAAAATGCCCAGCGGCGATTTATGTTCGTCGACCACCACAATGCTGCCGACCTGCTGCCCATGCATCAGGGTCACGGCTTCACGCAGTGGCGTGGTCGGGCTGCAGGTCACCGGGTGGCGCATGGCCAATTCGCCCAGGCGGGTATTGAGCGAGTACTGGGTGCCGAGGGTTTCCACGGCTTTTTGCTGGACTTGTTGGTTGACCTGATCCAGCAGGCTGCTCACGCCGCGTAGGGAAAAGTCGCGAAACGCGTTGGAAAGTGCGAACAGTTTGATGAACGCCAGCTTGTTCAGCTGTAGGCAAAAGGTGTCTTCGGAGGCCAGATGCTCGGTACGCGTCGCGCGCTCACCCAGCAGCGCGGCGAGGGGGAAACACTCGCCGGTGGTGATCTCGAAGGTGGTTTCGGTGCCGCCCTTGGCCGTATGGGGGCGTTCACCCACGACCCGGCCTTGCTTGACGATGTAGAAATGCTCAACCGGGCCGTCGGCGGGCTTGAGGATGCTCTCGCCGGGCGCATAAAAACGCAGCTGACACTGCTCGACCAGGTACGCCAGGTGGGCGTGTTCCATTTGATTGAAGGGCGGGAAGCGCTGAAGGAATTGCAAAGTGCCCTGGATGTTCTGCAACACCGCGGTTTTCCCTGCCTGTGTGAAGGCGTCCGCTTTACTCATAACCATTACCGCAGTCTATTTTGAATTGTTGTTGTCGGATGACCTGGCCATGGTCGGCCCCTGCGCGCGGGGTGCCCATTGGACGTAAGTCTAGGTAGGCAGTGAACCTGTAGGTATTTGGGAAATGTCTTACGCAACTGTGGGAAAAACCTCCTACATTGGCTATAGGAAAGCTTTCCGACGAAGTGCACCCTGAAGGTCTGCCGGGTGATGTCACACGGAAGTGATAGGCAATTGAATTGGAAAAGCAGAGAAAGCCATGTCCGACCACGATATTTTGAGTGACGCCGAGCGCAAGGCGCTGAGTGACGTCATGCTGGAACCTGACCTGCCGCCGCAGCGGGTGCTGATCGTCGACGACGATAAAGACGCGCGCGAGTTGCTGTCGGAGATTCTGGCGCTGGACGGAGTGCGCTGCATGACTGCCGCCAGTGGCGAAACTGCACTCAGGATGTTGGAGACGATGCCATCGATTGGCCTGGTGATTACTGATCTGCGGATGAGAAATGTCGGTGGTCTGGACCTGATCCGGCAGGTCCGTGAATCGGTTCGGGCGGCAATGCCGTTCATCATCGTTTCCGGTGACGCCGACGTGAAAGATGCGATCGCTGCGATGCACTTGAGCGTGGTCGACTTCCTGCTCAAGCCTGTCGATACCGGCAAGCTGTTGGAGCTGGTCAAGCATGAGTTGGGAATGGATGTGTAAACCGCTTTTGATTTTGCTTCAAATAAAAAAGCCCTGATCTTTCGATCAGGGCTTTTTTTGTCCGGCGTCATCGCTTAGTTACAGGCCATTGGCAGCCTTGAACTCGCGGCGGCGACGGTGCAGAACCGGCTCGGTGTAGCCGTTCGGCTGTTTGGTGCCTTCGACCACCAGTTCGACCGCCGCCTGGAAGGCGATGTTGCTGTCGAAGTCAGGTGCCAGCGGACGATACAGCGGATCATTGGCGTTCTGACGGTCAACCACTGGCGCCATGCGCTTGAGGCTTTCCATGACCTGATCTTCGGTGACGATGCCGTGACGCAGCCAGTTGGCGATGTGCTGGCTGGAAATCCGTAGCGTCGCACGGTCTTCCATCAGGCCGACGTCGTTGATGTCCGGCACTTTCGAACAACCCACGCCCTGGTCGATCCAGCGCACCACGTAACCGAGAATGCCCTGGGCGTTGTTGTCCAGTTCGTTCTTGATCTGCTCTGCAGTCCAGTCTGGATTGACGGCCAACGGGATGGTCAGGATGTCATCCACCGAAGCGCGCGCACGATTGGCCAGTTCAGCCTGACGGGCGAACACATTGACCTTGTGATAGTGCAGCGCGTGCAGCGCAGCAGCGGTCGGCGATGGAACCCAGGCAGTGTTGGCACCGGCCAGCGGGTGAGCGATTTTCTGTTCGAGCATCGCTGCCATCAGGTCCGGCATGGCCCACATGCCTTTACCGATCTGGGCGCGACCTTGCAGGCCGGTGCTCAAACCGATATCGACGTTCCAGTTCTCGTAGGCGCCGATCCACTTCTCAGCCTTCATGTCCGCCTTGCGCACCATCGGGCCGGCTTCCATGGAGGTGTGAATTTCATCACCGGTACGGTCGAGGAACCCGGTGTTGATGAACACTACACGCTCGCTGGCAGCCTTGATGCAGGCCTTGAGGTTGACCGTGGTACGGCGTTCCTCGTCCATGATCCCGACTTTCAGCGTGTTGCTTGGCAAGCCGAGGACTTCTTCGATGCGACCGAACAGCTCGTTGGTGAACGCCGCTTCTTCCGGGCCGTGCATCTTCGGCTTCACGATGTAGACCGAGCCGGTACGGCTGTTCTTACGCGAGTTGTTACCGTTGAGGCTGTGGATTGCCGCGAGGCTGGTGACCAGGCCGTCGAGGATGCCTTCCGGCACTTCGTTGCCATCCTTATCGAGGATCGCATCGATGGTCATCAGGTGACCGACGTTGCGCACGAACAGCAGCGAACGACCATGCAGGCTCAGTTCTTTACCATCGACACCGGTATAAGTGCGGTCGGCGTTCATGGTGCGGGTAAAGGTCTGACCGCCCTTGGAGACTTCTTCCGACAGATCGCCCTTCATCAGGCCGAGCCAGTTGCGGTAGATCACCACTTTGTCATCGGCATCGACGGCGGCGACCGAGTCTTCGCAGTCCATGATGGTGGTCAGCGCGGCTTCCATCAGGATGTCTTTGAGGCCGGCAGCATCGGTCTGGCCGACCGGGGTGCTGGCATCGACCTGGATTTCAAAGTGCAGGCCGTTGTTTTTCAGCAGGATCGCGGTCGGTGCGGCTGCATCGCCGTGGAAACCGATCAGCTGTGCATCGTTGCGCAGGCCGGTATTGCTGCCGCCTTTAAGGGCGACCACCAGTTTGCCGTCAACGATCTTGTAGCCGGTGGAATCGACGTGAGTGCCGGCAGCCAATGGCGCCGCTTCGTCGAGGAAGGCGCGGGCGAAGGCGATGACCTTGTCGCCGCGAACCTTGTTGTAGCCTTTGCCTTTTTCCGCGCCGTCAGCTTCGCTGATGGCATCGGTGCCGTAGAGCGCGTCATACAGCGAACCCCAACGGGCGTTCGAGGCATTGAGCGCGAAACGGGCGTTCATCACCGGCACCACGAGCTGTGGACCGGCCATGCGGGCGATTTCGTCATCGACGTTTTGCGTCGTTGCCTGGAAATCGGCCGCTTCTGGCAGCAGATAACCGATGTCTTGCAAGAAGGCTTTATAAGCCACGGCGTCGTGTGCCTGGCCGGCACGCGCTTGGTGCCAGCCGTCGATACGAGCCTGGAAATCATCGCGTTTGGCGAGTAGGGCTTTGTTCTTCGGCGCCAGGTCATGAATGACCTTATCGGCACCGGCCCAGAACTTATCGGCGGTGAGGCCGGTACCGGGAATGGCTTCGTTGTTCACGAAGTCGAACAGGACTTTGGCGACCTGCAGGCCACCGACTTGAACGTGTTCAGTCATTGCTTGCCTCACTCTGCTCAGCTATTTCGCTTTTCAGCTCTTCAATTTAACAATGAAGCCTTTGGCATTTAAACCACAAACCTTTTGACCAGTACATGCCATTGCGGGCGGCTGGGTTATGACCAATCAACGGCATTGAGGCCTTGCTGACGGGGCTTTCAGGGTTGTGGCTGCACCTGCGGCAGACATCGATCCAGCGTTATGTAGTGCGCGCTGCGGCATACTACATGATGAATTGCGCTTGTGAAAATTAGACTAATTACGTCGTTCTGCGACGCTATGACGCATTGCGGTCACGTCGGGGTACGGGATGTTCTCAAAAAACCATTGGATTGTTCCAGTTAAATATAAAAACTTGTACACATAATCTTCAGCGCCCTGCTATGAGGCTTTGGTTTTCTGAGACGCCGAGCCGATTCCCGGCCCTTGCCTATACTTGGTCTTCTATAACAAAAGTCATGACAAGAGGGCTGCGCCATGGACCACCTCGTACTCACTGTTTTCGCTCCGGACAAGCCAGGGCAGGTCGAGCGCATAGCCCAATGCATCGCCGAGCACGGCGGCAATTGGCTGGAGAGCCGCATGTCGCGCATGGCCGGGCAGTTCGCCGGGATTCTTCGTGTGGGCGTGCCGGCCGAGGCCTACGACGAACTGGTGGATGCCCTACAGGCGCTGTCGGCCCATGGCATTCGCGTGCTGATTGCCGAAAGCGGCATCGAGCAATCCTGCACCTGGAAACCGATAGCCATGGAATTGGTGGGCAATGACCGCCCGGGGATCGTACGTGACATCACGCGTCTGCTGAGTGAGCAGGGGGTGAACCTGGAGCGTCTGGTGACCGAAGTACGTCCGGCGCCGATGAGCAGCGAGCCTTTATTTCACGCTGAAGCGATTCTGGCGGTGCCGCTGACGCTGTCTCTGGACGTGCTGCAATCGCGCCTGGAAACCCTGGCGGATGATTTGATGGTCGAATTGGTGCTGCGCAGTGAACCCTGAGCAGGTTATCCAAGTTATACGTGCACCTGCCTGTGGATAACCTGTAGAGACAGCCCGCCAGGCCAAGGTAGCCGTGGCCTGCAGAGGTTTGTACGTTTTTTGATCAGCAGCGGCGTCGCAGACTTATCCACGCGTCGACGCTGTAAACCGCCAGGCCCGCCCAGATAAAGATGAATGCCACCAGTGTGCTCGACGACAACTGTTCGCCAAACAGCAGAACGGCTTGCAACAGCACCAGCGTCGGCGCCAGGTACTGGAGAAATCCCAACGTCGTGTAGGGCAAATGCCTTGCTGCGGCGTTGAAACACACCAGCGGCACCAGCGTCACCGGACCAGCGGCCACCAGCCACCAGGCTTCGGACGTGGTCCAGAATTCGGCTTGAGCACTGCTTGCAGTGGGGTTGAACAACAACCACGCGACGGCAATCGGGACCAGCATCCAGGTTTCCACCACCAGACCCGGCAACGCCTTGACCGGTGCCTGCTTGCGGATCAGTCCGTAGAAACCGAACGTCAGCGCCAGCACCAGGGACACCCACGGCAGACTGCCGACTTGCCAGACCTGCTGCGCGACGCCTACCGCCGCCAGGCCAACCGCCAGCCATTGCATGCGCCGCAGTCGTTCGCCAAGGATCAGCATGCCCAACAGCACGTTCACCAGCGGGTTGATGTAGTAACCGAGACTGGCTTCGAGCATGCGCCCGTTGTTCACCGACCAGACGTAGGTCAGCCAGTTGGCCGCGATCAACGTGCCGCTCAGGGCCAGGATCGCCAGGCGTTTCGGGTTATCACGCAACTCGCGCCACCAGCCCGGATGTTTCCACACCATCAGCAGCAAGGCGCCGAACAGCGCGGACCAGAGCACTCGGTGGATGATGATCTCCACGGCGGGCACGCTGGCGATGGCTTTGAAGTAGAGCGGGAAAAGTCCCCAGATGATGTAGGCACTCAGGCCCAGGATGTACCCGCGACGCGGGTTGGCGGCTTGCATGCAGAATCCTTGCTTAGGCAGCTAACAAAGAGGGGATTGTAAGGAGATTTGCAGGAATGGTCGCGGACCAATGTGGGGGCGGCGGTGCGACGATTCGACTTGCTCGCGAAGGCGTCAGTAAAGTCGACATCATCGGTGAATGGCAGTCCGTCTTCGCGAGCAAGCCCGCTCCCACAGGGGATCTGTGGTGGTTAGAAGAGCTTTAGGGGTTCTTCATTCAGGGCAGCCAACTGTTCGCGCAAGGCCAACACTTGGTCGCCCCAATACCGTTCACTACCAAACCACGGAAAACTGTGCGGGAACGCCGGGTCGTCCCAGCGGCGGGCGAGCCAGGCGCTGTAGTGCATCAGGCGCAAGGCGCGCAGCGGTTCGATCAACGCCAGTTCCCGCGGATCGAAGTCGTGGAACTCACTGTAGCCGTCCATCAATTCCGACAACTGACCGAGACATTCCTGACGATCCCCCGCCAGCATCATCCAGATGTCCTGCACCGCCGGGCCCATGCGGCAGTCGTCGAGGTCGACGATGTGGAACATCTCGTCGCGGCACATCATGTTGCCGGGATGGCAGTCGCCGTGCATGCGGATGTTCTTGTGCGGCGTAACGTTGTAGACCTCTTCCACCCGTTTCAGCAGGTCTCGGGCCACGGACTCGTAGGCCGGCAGCAGGCTTTTAGGTACGAAATTGCCTTCGAGCAATGTCGTCAGCGAGTCATGCCCGAAGTTCTTCACACCCAGCGCTTCGCGGTGTTCGAACGGTTTTGTAGTGCCGACGGCGTGCAGACGACCGAGCAGTTGCCCCAAGCGATACAGCTGATCGAGATTGCCGGGCTCCGGCGCTCGGCCCCCACGACGGGGGAACAGGGTGAATCGGAAACCGTTGTGTTCGTGCAGGCTGGCGCCGTTGTGAATCATCGGCGCGACCACCGGCACGTCGCACTCGGCGAGTTCGAAGGTGAATTGGTGTTCTTCGAGAATCGCTTCATTGGTCCAGCGCTGCGGACGGTAGAACTTGGCGATCAGCGGCTCGGAGTCTTCGATACCGACCTGATAGACACGGTTCTCGTAGCTGTTGAGCGCCAGAATGCGCGCGTCGCTGAGAAAGCCGATGCTTTCGACGGCATCGAGCACGAGGTCTGGGGTGAGGGTTGCAAACGGGTGGGCCATGCTGACTCCTGCGCGCAGCAGGCTGCCGCGTCCGGCCAAGCATGGTAGCGCAGACGGGGCTTCTTTAGGGGGTTGGGCTTGAGATGAGTGTTGTCTGGGCTGACGCCTTCGCGAGCAAGCCCGCTCCCACACTGGATCGTTGGTGTTCACACTTTTTGTGACACACAGGAGATCCAGTGTGGGAGCGGGCTTGCTCGCGAAGAGGCCTTATCAGGCGCCGACGATCCCGCCATCCTCGCGGGAAATCGCCATCACCGAAGACCGCGGCTTGCCATTCGGCAGATGCTCAGGGAACGTCGACCCGCCGTTTTCCCCCGGATGCTGAATCCCGACAAACAAGGTCTTCTGATCCGGCGAGAAGCTGATCCCCGTCACTTCGCAACCCACCGGCCCGACCATGAAGCGACGTATCTCCCCGGTGACCGGATCAGCGCAGAGCATCTGATTGTTGCCCATGCCCGCGAAGTCGCCGGCATTGCTCGAATCGCCATCGGTGAGAATCCACAACCTTCCGTCCTTGTCGAAACCCAAGCCGTCCGGGCTGTTGAACATGTTCTGCGGCGTGATGTTCGACGAACCGCCCTTCGGCGTGCCGGCGTGAACACCGGGGTTGCCGGCGACCACAAACAGGTCCCAGGAAAAGCTTTTGGCACCGTGATCGTCACGGTCGGTGCGCCAACGCAGAATCTGTCCGTAGAAGTTCTTCTCGCGAGGGTTCGGCCCGCCCACCGGTTGCCCGTCCTCGCCTCGCTTGGCGTTGTTGGTCAGCGTGCAATAGACCTGGCCATCCTTGGGGCTGACGACGATCCATTCCGGACGGTCCATGCGCGTAGCTTTTACCACGCTGGCCGCGAGGCGGGCGTGAATCAACACTTCGGCCTGATCGGCGAAACCGCTGCTGGCGTCGATGCCGTTTTTGCCGTGGGTCAGTTCGATCCATTCGCCCTGGCCTTTAGGGTGATCGGCATTGCCGTCGCCCGCGTCGAAGCGCGCCACGTACAAGGTGCCGTGGTCCAGCAGGTCGCGGTTGGCCTTGGGGGTTTTGTGGTTGATCTTGTCGCGGCTGACGAATTTGTAGATGAACTCACCGCGCTCATCGTCGCCCATGTACACCACGGCGTGACCGTCACTGGTTTCGGCCAGGGCGGCGTTTTCATGTTTGAAGCGGCCCAGCGCAGTGCGTTTGACTGGCGTCGATTGCGGGTCGAACGGGTCGATCTCCACGACCCAACCGTGACGGTTGAGTTCGTTGGGGTTTTTCGCCAGGTCGAAACGCTCGTCGTGTGGGTGCCAGTTGATCTCTTTGCTCGCCGCCACCGCGCCGTAGCGTTTCTGCGCGGCGTCGAACTTTTGTTCGGCATTGCTGCTGCCGAAGCAGTCAGTGAAGTTTTCTTCGCAGGTCAGGTACGTGCCCCACGGCGTCTTGCCGTTGGCGCAGTTCTGGAAGGTGCCCAGGACGTTCTTGCCGTGTGGGTCGGCACTGGTTTTCAGCAGTTCGTGGCCGGCGGCCGGGCCGCTCAGGCTGATTGGCGCGTTGCCGTGAATGCGCCGGTTGTAGCGCGAGCCCTGGACGAAATGCCACTGGCCGTTCTTGCGCTGCACTTCGATTACCGACACGCCTTCGCAGGCCAACGCCTTGCGCACGTCAGCAGCCGACTGCGGCATGCCGCTGTGGGCGTAGAGGTAGCGATAGTTGGTGTATTCGTTGTTGATCGCCATCAGCGCCCGGTTTTTGTCACCGGGAAACTCGAACAGGCTCATGCCGTCGTTGTTGTCGCCGAACTGCGCTTCCTGATGTTCGGCTGTGCCGTTGCCACTTGGGTCGAACGCCGGGCCGTTCTTCTGCAGGGGCTGGCCCCAGCTGATCAATACCGAAGATTTGTAGCCTGGCGGCAGAGTGATGGCGTCGCTGGTGGCGGCGGGAATACTGTCAAAACCCAACAGTTTGCTGGAGCCGGCGCTGACGCTCGCGGCCAGCACGCTGCGGCTCAGCAGGTTGCCGCCCAGGAACATCGCGGCACCACAAAGGGCGCCGGCGCTGATGAAACCTCGGCGGCTGAGGCCGACCATTTTCTCGAGGTCGGTGGATTGGTTGTCTTCTAATAGGCTCACATCAGGCTCCCTGCGGGTTTTTGCAGTCACCTTAATGAGCGTTAATGACACTTGTGTTTCAAAGCGGTGTACCGAGTAAAACGTTGGATGGCGCGAACTGCACCCGTACCGGTTTATCGGCGGCGAGGCCGAGGGTTCTCAAGTGCAGCGGTTCGGCCAGTGCGCAGAGTGTCTGGCCATTGGGCAGGCCGATGCGCACTTCGCTGGGGCCGTCCTCGGCGTCGAGAATTTCCTCGATGATCCCCTTCAGGCAATTATTGCCGGGTGTTGCCCCTTGATCGATGCCCAGCAACTCCAGCCAGCCGGCCTTGATCAGTGCGACCACTTCGGTGCCGGTTTCGAGTTCCAGACGCAGGGTGCTGTCGTGAGTGATCTGCGCATCGATGTTCAAACCTTCGGCCAATTCAAGACGAATACGGTCGTTGTGCCCTTGGTTATCAATCGCCACGACCTTGCCATGCAGTTGATTGCGCGCGCTGGTTCTGAGCATCAGTCGGCCGAGCAGGTCGAGATCGCTGGCATCTTCGGCGGCTTCCAGCACCTGAGCCTGCAAAGCTTGCAGCTTTTGATACAGGCGCAATACGCGCTCGCCTTCGCTGGAGAGTTTGGCGCCGCCGCCGCCCTTGCCGCCGACACTGCGCTCCACCAACGGTTTTTGCGCGAGGTTGTTCAACTCGTCGATGGCGTCCCAGGCCGCTTTGTAGCTCAGCCCCGCGCTTTTCGCGGCACGGGTGATCGAGCCCTGTTCGGCGATGTGTTGCAGCAACGCGATGCGCTGCGGACGACGGACGATGTGCTGGGACAACAACGTAGGCAAGGACATGGCAAGACGCTTTGGGCTGTGGCGATGGGAAGGACGTTGGCGGCTTGGGGCCCGGGAGTCAAGTCAGGGCGCATCGCCGGGTTTGGGTGTGCGGGCCAGGCAATAGACGTCGACACGTGCGGCGCCGGCGTCCATCAACAGACGAGCCAAGGCTTGCGCCGTGGCGCCGGTGGTCAACACATCGTCCACCAACGCCAAGTGACGACCCTTGATGCACGCATCGGGCGTCAGGGCGAAGGCGTTGCGCAGGTTCTTTTTGCGGGCCTCGGCATTCAGGTCCTGTTGGGCGCTGGTGTCCTGAATCCTCAGCAACAGCGTTTCATCGCACGGAATGTCGAGGCGGGTGCTGAGCCAGCGGGCGAGCATCGCGGCCTGGTTGAAACCCCGTTGGCGCAGGCGTTTGGTGGCCAGCGGAACCGGGATGAGCGCGTCGGGTCGATTCAGGTCTTCATCGAAGCGATGTTGCAGGAACTGAGCGAGAAGTTCGGCGAGCAGGCGACCAAACGGCCACTTCGCAGAGTGTTTGAAGCGTGTGATCAGCGTGTCCACCGGAAAACTGTAAGTCCAGGGCGTAGCGACCCGTTCAAACGCTGGCGGTTGTTTCAGGCATTGGCCGCAGGTCAGACCAGCGGTGGGCAACGGCAGGGCGCAGGTTTGGCATTTATCGCCCAGCCAGGGCAACTCCGTTTCACAGGCCATGCAGATGGGTGTGCATTCATCGGCGGGTTCTGAACAGAGCAAACAGAATTGTTCATTTTTTAACCAGATGTAAACCTGTCCTTCGTATCGTGGTTGACAGCGCATGAGTCTTCCTTAAATATGCCGAACATCCGTGTCGCGTCTGTGGGTATTCCATTCCCCAGTCGCTTGCCAAGCATAAAACAAAGGAAACGCCCATGAGCGCCAGCACCACTGCAACCCTGCGTCATGACTGGTCTTTGGCCGAAGTCAAAGCACTCTTCGTTCAACCATTCAATGACTTGTTGTTTCAGGCGCAGACGGTGCACCGCGCGCATTTCGACGCCAATCGGGTCCAGGTGTCGACGCTGCTGTCGATCAAGACCGGTGCCTGCCCGGAAGATTGCAAATATTGTCCGCAGTCCGGTCACTACAACACCGGCCTGGAAAAAGAAAAGCTGATGGAAGTGCAGAAGGTCCTCGAAGAGGCCGCGCGCGCCAAGGCCATCGGTTCGACCCGTTTCTGCATGGGCGCGGCGTGGAAACATCCGTCGGCCAAAGACATGCCTTACGTGCTGGAAATGGTCAAAGGCGTGAAAGCCATGGGCCTGGAAACCTGCATGACCCTCGGTCGTCTGGATCAGGACCAGACCGTTGCACTGGCCGACGCTGGCCTCGACTACTACAACCACAACCTCGATACCTCGCCGGAGTTCTACGGCAGCATCATCACCACCCGCACCTACAGCGAGCGCCTGCAAACCCTGGCTTACGTGCGTGAATCGGGGATGAAGATCTGCTCCGGCGGCATCCTCGGCATGGGCGAGTCCCTCGATGACCGCGCCAATCTGCTGATCCAGCTGGCCAACCTGCCGGAGCACCCGGAATCGGTGCCAATCAACATGCTGGTGAAAGTCGCCGGTACGCCGCTGGAAAATGCTGACGATATCGACCCGTTCGACTTCATCCGCATGCTGGCTGTCGCACGTATCCTGATGCCGCAATCCCACGTGCGCC
Source organism: Pseudomonas sp. GL-B-26 (assembly GCF_019947405.1). Taxonomy (NCBI): domain Bacteria; kingdom Pseudomonadati; phylum Pseudomonadota; class Gammaproteobacteria; order Pseudomonadales; family Pseudomonadaceae; genus Pseudomonas; species Pseudomonas sp. GL-B-26. Next base: position 37,760 of record NZ_JAGYGJ010000015.1, read on the forward strand.
TGTCCGCCGGCCGCGAAGCGATGAACGAGCAGATGCAGGCCCTGGCGTTCTTCGCCGGTGCCAACTCGATTTTCTACGGCGAAAAACTGCTGACTACCGCCAACCCGCAGGCGGACAAGGACATGCAACTGTTCTCGCGTCTGGGCATCCTGCCGGAAGCGCGCGAAGAGCACGCTGACGAAGTGCATCAGGCCGCGATCGAACAAGCGCTGGTTGAGCAGAAGAGCAGCGAGCAGTTCTATAACGCTGCAATCTGATTCGACACAAATCGAGTGTGGGAGCGGGCTTGCTCGCGAAAGCGGCGGCACAGTCGACATCAACGTTGAATGTCAGTCCGTCTTCGCGAGCAAGCCCGCTCCCACATTGATTGTACCCAACCTTGGATTATGTAATCTGACTGCCCGAGGCCTGCATGTCTTTCGATCTCAGCGCGCGCCTTGCTGCCCGTCGTGCCGAAAATCTCTACCGCCAACGCCCATTGCTCGAAAGCCCCCAAGGCCCGGAAGTGGTGGTCGATGGTCAGCCGTTGCTGGCGTTCTGTAACAACGACTACCTGGGCCTGGCCAATCACCCGCAAGTGATCGAAGCCTGGCGCGCCGGTGCGGCCCGTTGGGGTGTCGGCGGCGGCGCGTCGCATTTGGTTATCGGCCACAGCAGCCCACATCACGCGCTGGAAGAGGCCCTGGCCGATTTCACCGGACGACCGCGTGCGCTGTTGTTCACCACCGGTTACATGGCCAACCTCGGCGCAGTCACCGCGCTGGTCGGGCAGGGCGATACGGTGCTGGAAGACCGGCTCAATCACGCGTCCCTGCTGGATGCGGGTCTGTTGTCCGGTGCGCGCTTCAATCGCTATCTGCACAACGACGCAGCGAGTCTGGCCAAGCGTCTTGAGAAGGCGACCGGCAATACCCTGGTGGTCACCGACGGCGTGTTCAGCATGGACGGCGACATCGCCGACCTGCCGACGCTGGCTCGGGAAGCCAGGGCCAAAGGTGCATGGTTGATGGTCGATGACGCTCACGGGTTTGGTCCGCTGGGCGCTAATGGTGGCGGGATCGTCGAGCACTTCGGCCTGAGCCAGGAAGATGTGCCGGTTTTGGTCGGCACCCTCGGCAAGGCATTCGGTACGGCCGGGGCTTTCGTGGCTGGCAGCGAAGAGCTGATCGAGAGCCTGATCCAGTTCGCCCGCCCCTACATTTACACCACCAGCCAGCCGCCGGCGCTGGCCTGCGCGACGCTGAAAAGCCTCGAGTTGCTGCGCACCGAACACTGGCGTCGTGAGCATCTGAAGACGCTCATTGCCCAGTTCCGCCACGGTGCCGAACAAATCGGCCTGGAGTTGATGGACAGCTTCACGCCGATCCAGCCGATCATGATCGGTGATGCCGGACGTGCGGTTCGACTGTCGCAGATGCTGCGTGAGCGCGGTCTGATGGTCACTGCGATCCGTCCTCCGACCGTGCCCGCTGGCAGCGCCCGACTGCGGGTGACCCTGACCGCTGCGCACAGCGAGGCGCAGGTACAGCTATTGTTAAATGGACTGGCCGATTGTTTTCAACAGCTGGGACCGGAGCCAAGCCATGCGTGATCGTCTGATTCTGCTGCCCGGCTGGGGCCTCGGAATTTCTCCGCTGGAGCCCTTGGCGGCAGCGTTGCAAGGACTGGATGAACACTTGCGGGTCGAGATCGAGCCGTTGCCGGAACTGGAATCAAGCGATTTTGAGGAGTGGCTCGATGAGCTGGACTCGACGTTGCCTCAGGACGCCTGGCTCGGCGGCTGGTCGCTCGGCGGCATGCTCGCTTCAGAGTTGGCGGCCCGGCGCGGCGATCGCTGCTGCGGCTTGTTGACCCTGGCGAGCAATCCTTCTTTTGTCGCCCATGAGCAATGGCCGAGTGCGATGCCTGCCGAAACCTTCGATGCGTTTCTGGCCGGTTGCAAGGCTGATCCGCGCATGACGTTGAAGCGTTTTTCGCTGCTCTGCGCTCAGGGGGCCGAAGACCCGCGCGGGTTGTCTCGGCTGTTGCTCGGTGGCGCGCCACATACTTCGGCAGAGGTATTGATGAGCGGCCTGGAGTTGCTCGCACAACTGGATACCCGCCAGGCTTTGCAGGCGTTTCGTGGCCCGCAACTGCACTTGTTCGCCGGCCTCGATGGACTGGTTCCAGCCGAAGCGGCGGGCGACCTGCTGACATTGCTGCCGGATGTTGAAATCGGTCTGATCGAGCAGGCCAGTCACGCGTTTCTTCTGGAAGACCCTCACGGTGTGGCGGGGGCGATTCAGGCCTTTTTGCATGAGTCCGGTGATGACTGATTTATCTCTTCCCAACCTGCCCGGCGGCTTGCCCGACAAACGCCAGGTGGCGGCATCTTTTTCCCGTGCGGCGGCAAGCTACGACAGCGTGGCCGAATTTCAGCGCGACGTTGGCAGTGAATTGTCGAGTCGTTTGCCTGAGGACTTCGTGCCGGGTGTGTGGCTGGATCTGGGCTGCGGCACCGGGCATTTCAGTCGTGCATTGGGCGAGCGATTTCCTGCCAGTCACGGCCTGGCACTGGACATCGCCGAAGGCATGCTCAATCACGCTCGGCCGTTGGGTGGTGCAACGCATTTCATCGCTGGCGATGCCGAGCAGTTGCCGTTGCAGGATTCGACCTGCGATCTGATCTTCTCCAGCCTGGCGGTGCAGTGGTGTGCGGACTTCGCTTCGGTGCTCAGTGAAGCCAATCGGGTGCTGAAACCAGGCGGAATTTTCGCGTTTGCTAGTCTGTGTGTAGGCACACTGATCGAGCTGCGTGACAGCTGGCGTCAGGTGGATGGCATGGTGCACGTCAACCGCTTCCGCGAGTTCGGGGTTTATCAACAGCTTTGCGCGGACAGTGGGTTGAGCGTCGCGAGTCTGGAAACCCGACCGCACGTGTTGCATTACCCGGATGTGCGCAGCCTGACCCATGAGCTGAAGGCGCTGGGCGCACACAACCTGAACCCCGGTCGGCCGGGCGGTTTGACCGGCAGGGCGCGGATCCTCGGTTTGATCGAGGCTTATGAGCGGTTTCGTCAGGACAAAGGATTGCCGGCGACTTATCAAGTGGTCTACGCCGTGTTGGAGAAACCCTTATGAGCGCAGCCTATTTCATCACCGGTACTGACACCGATGTCGGCAAGACCACCATTGCCGCAGCTTTGCTGCATGCCGCGCGGTCGGCCGGTTTGAGCACGGCGGCGGGCAAGCCGGTCGCCTCCGGTTGCGATGTGACGCCCAAGGGCTTGCGCAACGCTGATGCATTGGCGTTGTTGGCGCAGTGCTCAGTGCCTTTGACTTATGCACAGGTCAACCCTATGGCGTTCGAACCGCCGATCGCACCGCATCTGGCAGCGAGGGAGGCCGGCGTGGCATTGACGGTGCAATCACTGTTGACGCCCATGCGGGAGATTCTCGATATGCAAGCGGACTTCACCTTGATCGAAGGTGCTGGAGGCTGGCGGGTGCCTTTGGCGGATCAGGACAATTTGTCGGACCTGGCGATGGCGCTGGATCTGCCGGTGATCCTGGTGGTGGGCGTGCGCCTGGGTTGCATCAATCATGCGCTGCTGACGGCCGAGGCGATTGCTCAGGACGGTTTGCAGTTGGCAGGGTGGGTGGCCAATATCATCGATCCAAAGACTTCGCGTCTGGAAGAAAACCTCGCGACACTCGCTGAGCGGATCCCGGCACCGTGCCTTGGGCGAGTGCCGAAACTCAAGGTGGTGACGGCTGAAGCGGTGGCGGAGTATCTGCAGCTGGATCTGCTGGACTAGGGTTCTAGCTATGACAAGGCACTGTGCCATTAGTGTTTTTGTCGGGTCTTTTGTCAGTGGGTCTGGTTCAATGGCCGCTGTTGATCCTTTGTAGGACGAGTTCTCCCATGGAAATCTCAGGAAACACCGCTTTTTATGCCGGTCTGAGCACTATTCAGACAGGGCAGAACCGTGTCGATCAAGCCTCTGGCCAGATCGCCAACACGACGATCGAGCGTTCGGTCACCAGCCAGTCTTCCGAGGCTCAGGTTGATCGTCTGCGCTCGGTGGATCGCAGTCAGCAGTCGGACCTGGCCAGCAATATGGTCGAGATGTCCCAAGGCAAATTTCAGGTTGAACTGGGCGTCAAAGTCGCCAAGGCATCCGACGAAGTACTCGGTACGCTGATCGATACTTTCGCTTGAACCCTCGCTGAACCCGCTCCCTCAACGCCGCGAATGTTCGCGGCGTTTTTCTGCGTGAGTCCTTCTCTCTCAACTAATCTTTCCTCCACAGCGTAATTGCTCAGGCGACGGTGTTGCGTTGCTGTGGGTCTGGTATTTGCCTCGGGTGATGACGAACGGCAAAGGATCGGCGCTTGACAAGATTTGGGCGTAAACGTATGTTTCAAACAACTGTTTGACCGCCACAACAAATCAACGCGGTCGTTCATTCCCGGTTACATCAGCAGAGGTTTATCGCTATGCCTGACTACAAGGCCCCCTTGCGTGATATTCGCTTCGTTCGTGACGAACTGCTCGGCTACGAAGCGCACTATCAGAGCCTTCCGGCTTGCCAGGACGCTACTCCAGACATGGTTGACGCCATTCTCGAAGAAGGCGCCAAGTTTTGTGAGCAGGTGCTGGCTCCGCTGAACCGCGTGGGTGACACCGAAGGCTGCACCTGGAGCGAGTCCGGCGTTAAAACCCCGACGGGCTTCAAAGAAGCCTACAAACAATTCGTCGAAGGGGGCTGGCCAAGCCTGGCCCATGACGTAGAGCACGGCGGCCAAGGCCTGCCGGAATCTCTGGGTCTGGCCGTCAGCGAAATGGTTGGCGAAGCCAACTGGTCGTGGGGCATGTACCCAGGCCTGTCCCATGGCGCGATGAACACCATTTCCGAGCACGGCACGCCTGAGCAGCAAGAGGCTTACCTGACCAAGCTGGTTTCCGGCGAATGGACCGGCACCATGTGCCTGACCGAACCGCATTGCGGCACCGACCTGGGCATGCTGCGCACCAAGGCCGAACCTCAGGCCGACGGTTCCTACAAAGTCTCCGGCACCAAGATCTTCATCTCGGCTGGTGAACACGACATGGCCGACAACATCGTCCACATCGTGCTGGCACGTCTGCCGGATGCACCTGCGGGCACCAAAGGCATTTCGCTGTTCATCGTTCCCAAGTTCATGCCAAACGAAGACGGTTCGGTCGGTGCACGCAACGCTGTGACCTGTGGTTCCCTGGAACACAAGATGGGCATCCACGGCAACGCCACCTGCGTGATGAACTTCGACGCGGCCACTGGTTTCCTGATCGGCCCGGCGAACAAAGGCCTGAACTGCATGTTCACCTTCATGAACACCGCACGTCTGGGTACTGCGCTGCAAGGTCTGGCTCACGCCGAAATCGGCTTCCAGGGCGGTCTGAAATACGCTCGTGATCGTCTGCAAATGCGCTCCCTGACTGGCCCGAAAGCGCCGGAAAAAGCTGCTGACCCGATCATCGTTCACCCTGACGTACGTCGTATGCTGTTGACCATGAAGGCCTTCGCCGAAGGTAACCGTGCGATGGTTTACTTTACTGCCAAGCAAGTCGATATCGTCAAATACGGTGTAGATGAAGAAGAGAAGAAGAAGGCCGACGCACTGCTGGCGTTCATGACGCCGATCGCCAAAGCTTTCATGACTGAAGTCGGCTTCGAATCTGCCAACCACGGCGTGCAAATCTACGGCGGCCACGGCTTCATCGCCGAGTGGGGCATGGAGCAGAACGTTCGCGACAGCCGCATTTCGATGCTGTACGAAGGCACCACCGGTATCCAGGCACTCGATCTGCTGGGCCGTAAAGTGCTGATGACTCAAGGCGAAGCCCTGAAAGGTTTCACCAAGATCGTCCACAAGTTCTGCCAGACCAACGAAGGCAACGAAGCGGTCAAAGAGTTTGTCGAGCCATTGGCTGCGCTGAACAAAGAATGGGGCGAGCTGACCATGAAGGTCGGTATGGCTGCCATGAAAGACCGCGAAGAAGTCGGCGCGGCCTCGGTGGATTACCTGATGTACTCCGGTTACGCCTGCCTGGCTTACTTCTGGGCTGACATGGCGCGTCTGGCTGCCGAGAAACTGGCTGCCGGCACCACCGAAACGGCGTTCTACACCGCCAAGCTGCAGACTGCGCGCTTCTACTTCCAGCGCATCCTGCCGCGTACCCGCACTCACGTTGTCACCATGCTGTCGGGCGCTAACAATCTGATGGACATGAAAGAAGAAGACTTCGCGCTCGGCTACTAAGCCTCACGCCGCTCTTCAATAAACCGCCGCTTCTTTTGGGAGCGGCGGTTTTTTTATGGGCGCCAGACACGCAACGCTGCCGCGTCCATCAAGGCGTCGGGATAAACGGCGTGCCGTCGCAATAGAAGTTCCCCGGCAAAACACCCCTGACCGGTACGGCCACCGGGGCTGACCGAATCGCTTGCCCGGCCGCATTGAGCGTCGTATAGAAGACGTACATTACCCCTCTGCCGATCAGGCCCATGGTCAATGGGTACGGCACGTTCAAGGTCTGCCCCAGCGTCGCAGCGTCGGCTGACAGCAAGGCAGAGACGGTGACTGGCGGATTGATCAGCGTCGAGCCATCGTCCTGTCGACTGAGTGCACAGTTCACAGTAACCGTCGCATTGGCCCGCAAGAGCTCCGAGGGCGGGATAAATACCTCAATGTTACGGTTGGAATAGGGCAGGTCGCTGGGTTGCGGGGAGTTGCAGGTGAGATTGCCGTTGTTCAGGTATCTCACCACTGACGGCGGCAACTGCATGAAGGTCGACAGATTGAAGATCAGATTCCTGGCGACCAGCCCGTCGAAGTTTACCCCGCCACTGGTGATCCTGAACCTGACGGAGGCCGGCGTATCATTGGTGGTGGCTCCCGGAACAGCGGCTTGCACGCGTGCCGCAGGGACCACCAACCGCATCGGCAACGACTGCCCGGCATATACAACAGCCACCGCCGCCAGCGTACCGACGAGTACCGTGATGGAGTTGCCAATCTGCAAACCGTCGACACTGTCCAGCCACACCTCCATCCCGGCTGGTGTGATGTCAGCCAGGGTCACCGTGTTGTCTGGCGCAATAGCCTGCGTCACCCGCGGCACGGGAATATTTGAAGGCGCTATTTGAATCGCGACCCTGACTTCAAGGATCAATGAGTCTCGAACGCGATTGCCGGCCTGGTCTATGAGGCGGTATTTCAGTTGCTGTGTGCCATTGCCTCGGTTGCGAAAAGTTTCCGCTGATACGGGGATAAATCGGTCAGCCGGATTGTCGGGCAAGGTGACAACCGGCGGAACGGCGTAAGAAACCTCCATGTGACTATAAGTGTATCCATAGTAGAAAACGCAGCGCAGGCCAATCTGGTTATCGATTTCGGGGTGCGGTGGTATCCGGAACATGACGGGGTCGTTGGCGAGCAGATAAGCCTCGGTGATCAGCGCAGTGTCGAGGTTGGGCGGTAGCAGCGGGCGTGGCGGAGTGATGGTCAGGTGGCCAAAAGGTGCAGTCTTCTGAATCAGCAACTGGGTGCTGGCGGTGGCGCTCAGTAAATTGTCGCCATCATCCAGAACGTACGTGAGCCGATGCACGCCTTCACAGCATAGCTTAGAGCGCGGTACAAGCAGCTCGAAATCCCCGGCGGGATACGCCGGCAATTGATGGTAGGCAATGATTTCATACTCACCCGGAGACGGTAACTCTGCGTATATCCGGATAATGGGGCGCGACCCGGCGGGACCGGGTTGTGGCAATGCCGGGATGCCAATACGCAGGTCACGTGCCGTCGCGGCCAGAGGAATCAAACCACCGGAATTGGGTATGGCTTCCACCACTCTCAGCGGTAGCAGCCTGGGTATCGCATCACGAATCAGAGTAAGTGAAGTGGTGCTGACTGCCTCGATAACTGGGTCTTCCATGCGTGTCACTCCTGTCAGGTTTGGACGACACTCTCCTATCCCGAAAGTGGTGGTAGGGCTCCGGTGAGTGGTACAGGGGATTAAACGCCGTTAAAACACCGGCCGATACTGTCATAACTGACAGTTGCAAATGGCGCGCATGTTGCATGAGGCGTGATGTTGCCAAACGCCAAACGCTGAAGGCTTTTCTGCTCCGGCGATCCGACATCTGTAAAAAAGCCATGGCTGATCGATCTAATGGCTATCAGCCACTTTATTTCTGAAATACCTGGCAAATCGCTCAGAAAAACCGAATTCCTGCCGCTATAGAGGGTGCGGTGTGATGCAGATCACATTGCGTGTGCTTAACTGCGCCAAGCGAAGGCACAATGCCATCTTTGATTTGCCCGGGCCGGAGCTCAACCCCCTTGCCGCGTTCTTCTGCTGTTCATATCAACCATTTCCTGCCGTCGCTGGTCCTGTTGCTGGCGGGGCTTGCCGCAGCCTACGTCAAAGATCTCAACGTATTCTTCACGTCATTGTTCAACGTCCTGCCGACCTTGGTCCTGCTGCTTGGCGGGTCGTATTGTGCGGTTTATCGGCGACAGCGCGAGCTGTTCCTGATGGTCACGGTGTACATCGCCTACTTTTTGCTCGACACCCAGACCGACTTTTACCGCGATAACGGCAAGGTCCGCGAAGACGCAGCCGTGGTGTTCCATTTGTGTTGCCTGCTGTTGCCGCTGCTGTTCGGCATCTTCGCCGCGTGGCAGGAACGCACTCATTTGTTTCAGGACATGGTGGCGCGGTTCGCTGTGTTGCTGGCGTTCGGTAGCGTCGCGCTCGGTCTCGAACAAAGTTATCCACACGCGCTGTTGATGTGGCTCTCGGAAATTCGCTGGCCGGCACTGCATGGCGCGTGGATGAGCCTGATCCAGCTGTCGTATCCGGTGTTCATCGCCTCTTTCGTGCTGCTCGCCTGGCAGTACTGGCGCAACCCGCGACCGCTGCATGCGGCGCAGTTGGTCGGTTTGCTCGGCTTGTTCTGGATGTTGCCGAAAACCTTCATCCTGCCGTTCACCTTGAACATCATGTGCAGCCAGGTCATGTTGATGATCGCGGCCGCCGTGGCGCACGAGGCATATCAGATGGCCTTCCGCGACGAGCTTACCGGCCTGCCGGGGCGCCGCGCCTTGAATGAGCGGATGCAGCGATTGGGGCGCAATTACGTGCTGGCGATGAGCGACGTCGATCACTTCAAGAAATTCAACGACACCCACGGTCACGATGTCGGCGATCAGGTATTGCGACTTGTCGCCAGCAAGCTGTCGAAAATCGGCGGAGGCGGTAGGGCGTATCGCTACGGCGGTGAAGAATTCGCCCTGGTGTTCGCAGGCAAGACCCTCGAAGAGTGCATGCCGCACCTGGAAGTCATCCGCGAATCCATCGCCACCTACAACATTCAACTGCGCAATCAGGACAGCCGTCCTCAGGACGACCAGCAAGGTCGTCAACGTCGCGCGGGCTCGGGCGCCTCAAGTGTGTCGGTCACCGTCAGCATTGGCGTCGCCGAACGGCTGGAGCAGCGCACTCCCGAGAAAGTGCTCAAGTCCGCTGACGAGGCGCTCTACAGTGCCAAGGGCGCAGGACGCAACTGTGTGGTGGCGTTCGGTCAGAGCCGTCGTGGCGCGGTGCGCATGGACGCCGCTAATGATTGAGTGATGATGGCGCATTCAGCGTCTGGACTGTGATTGTGAGGCCGGGTGCGCGGCAGTAGGTTTGGGGAATCTGCTGCCGGAGAAATGACCATGCCTGAGTACAAAGCACCCCTGCGCGACATGCGCTTTCTGATCGACCACGTCTTCGATTTTCACAGCAACTACGCCGCGCTGGGCGCCACCGATGCCAGCCCGGACATGGTCAATGCGATCCTCGAAGAAGGCGCAAAGTTCTGTGAGAACGTTCTCGCACCGCTGAACCGCAGCGGCGACGAAGAAGGCTGCCATCTCGACAATGGCGTGGTGACTACGCCTACAGGCTTCAAGCAGGCCTTCGCACAATACGTTGAAGGTGGCTGGCACGGTCTGGCGGCTGATCCGGTTTACGGTGGCCAGGGTTTGCCGAGCTCACTGGGGCTGGTCATCAGCGAAATGGTCGGCTCCAGCAACACCTCCTGGGGCATGTACCCCGGTCTGACTCACGGTGCAATGTCGGCGATCCACGCCCATGGCACCGAAGAACAGAAACAGACTTACCTGAGCAAACTCATCGCTGGTCAATGGACCGGCACCATGTGCCTGACCGAAGCCCATTGCGGCACTGACCTGGGCATCATCAAAACCCGCGCCGTGCCTGCGGCCGACGGCAGCTATGCGATCTCCGGCAGCAAGATCTTCATCTCTGCCGGCGAGCACGACATGAGTGAAAACATCATTCACCTGGTGCTGGCGAAACTGCCGGACGCTCCGGCCGGGACCAAGGGCATTTCACTGTTCATCGTTCCTAAATTCCTACCCAACGACGAAGGCGAGGCGGGAGAGCGCAATGGCGTTTCCTGCGGCTCGATCGAACACAAAATGGGCATCAAGGCCTCGGCCACCTGCGTGCTGAATTTCGACGATGCCAAGGGCTTCCTGATCGGTGAGCCGAACAAGGGCCTGAATTGCATGTTCACCATGATGAACCATGCGCGACTGGGCACCGGGATGCAGGGTTTGTGTCTGGGGGAGGCGAGCTTTCAGGGGGCGATCAAGTACGCCAATGATCGTCTGCAGATGCGCGCGCTGACCGGCCCGAAAGCGCCGGAAAAACCAGCCGATCCGATCATTGTTCATCCTGACGTGCGCAGGATGTTGCTGACCATGAAAGCCTTCAACGAAGGCAACCGGGCGCTGACCTATTTCACCGCGCAGTTGCTGGACGTTGCGCATCTGAGCCCGGACGAAACGGCGCGTCAGGATGCCGAAGACCTGCTGGCGTTCCTCACGCCGATCTGCAAAGCCTTCATGACCGATACCGGGCTGGAAGTGACCAACCACGGCATGCAGGTGTTCGGTGGTCACGGTTTTATCCGCGAGTGGGGCATGGAGCAGCTGGTACGCGACTGCCGCATCGCACCGATCTACGAAGGCACCAACGGCATTCAGGCGCTGGACTTGCTTGGTAGAAAAGTCCTCGGCAGCCAGGGGAAATTGCTGCGCGGGTTCACCAAAATCGTTCACAAGTTCTGTGCGGCAAACGCGGGACATCCGCAACTTGCCAGCTACGTGGCGCAGCTCAACGACCTGAATCAGCAGTGGGGAGAGGTGACTACCAAGGTCGGTATGGCTGCGATGAAAAATCCGGATGAAGTCGGCGCGGCGTCGGTGGATTACCTGATGTACAGCGGTTACATCATCCTCGGCTATCTGTGGCTGCGCATGGCGCTGGTCGCTCAGACACAGCTCGATTCGGGCAGCGGCGATGCCGATTACTGCCAGGCAAAACTGGCGACCAACGAGTTTTACTTCAAGCGATTGTTGCCACGCACGGCGGCTCATCGGGCGGCCATCGAGGCGGGCAGCGACTGTCTGATGAACCTGCCTGCGGAGTTGTTCGCACTATAGTGTTTCAAGCCGACGTAAAAGAGCCCGCCTGGTTGCGGGCTTCTTTAATGGTTCGCTTTTCAGTGACTAAAAATAACAAAACGGTCATGAGCTGACCCTATGTGTCGTAAATGTTGTTGGGTTACACTCGGACCCAACGAAAGCACCACTCCTACGAATCACCTGTTTAGATCTTGCGAGGTTTGCCATGGCTGACTACAAAGCGCCCCTGCGCGATATGCGCTTCGTCCTCAATGAAGTGTTCGAGGTCGCCAAACTCTGGGCCGAGCTGCCTGCGCTGGCCGAGACTGTCGATGCTGAAACGGTCGAAGCCATTCTTGAAGAAGCCGGCAAGGTCACCAGCAAAAGCATCGCGCCCCTGAGCCGTGCGGCTGACGAAGAAGGTTGCCATTGGGCGGACGGTGCCGTCACCACGCCGGCAGGTTTCCCACAGGCTTATCAGACTTACGCTGAAGGCGGTTGGGTCGGTGTCGGTGGCGATCCGACCTACGGCGGCATGGGCATGCCCAAGGCTGTTTCGGCGCAGGTCGAAGAAATGGTCAATTCCGCGAGCCTGTCGTTCGGCCTGTACCCGATGCTGACCGCAGGCGCCTGCCTGTCGATCAACGCCCACGCCAGTGAAGCGCTGAAAGCCGCATACCTGCCGAACATGTACGCCGGCGTCTGGGCCGGCTCCATGTGCCTGACCGAGCCACACGCCGGTACTGACCTGGGGATCATCCGCACCAAAGCCGAGCCTCAGGCCGACGGTTCCTACAAAGTCAGCGGTACCAAGATCTTCATCACCGGCGGTGAGCACGACCTGACCGAGAACATCATTCATTTGGTACTGGCCAAACTGCCCGACGCACCGGCGGGGCCCAAAGGCATTTCGTTGTTCCTGGTGCCGAAGTTCATGGTCAATGCCGATGGCAGCCTGGGCGCGCGCAACCCGGCGACCTGCGGTTCGATCGAACACAAGATGGGCATCCAGGCCTCCGCGACCTGCGTGATGAACTTCGACGAGGCCGTGGGTTATCTGGTCGGCGAGCCGAACAAAGGCCTGGCCGCGATGTTCACCATGATGAACTACGAACGTCTGGGTGTTGGTATTCAAGGCTTGGCCAGCGGCGAGCGTTCGTACCAGAACGCCGTCGAGTACGCCCGCGACCGTTTGCAAAGCCGTTCGCCGACCGGCGCGCAGAACAAGGACAAGGTCGCTGACCCGATCATCGTCCACCCGGACGTGCGGCGCATGTTGTTGACCATGAAAGCCTCGAACGAAGGCGGTCGTGCCTTTTCGACCTACGTGGCCATGCAGCTGGACACCGCCAAGTTCAGCGAAGACGCCACCACCCGCAAACGCGCGGAAGATTTGGTGGCCTTGCTGACCCCGGTGGCCAAGGCGTTCCTGACCGACCTGGGTCTGGAAACCACGATTCACGGCCAGCAGGTTTTCGGCGGCCACGGTTACATCCGTGAGTGGGGCCAGGAGCAACTGGTCCGCGACGTGCGCATCACCCAGATCTACGAAGGCACCAACGGCATTCAGGCGCTGGACCTGGTCGGACGCAAGATCGTCGGTACTGGCGGGGCGTTCTACAACCTGTTTGCCGACGAGATCCGTCATTTCACTGCGACTGCCAGTGCTGATCTGGCCGAGTTCACCAAGCCGCTGAACGATGCCGTGACCACCCTCGACGAATTGACCGCCTGGCTGCTCGACCGGGCGAAAAACAACCCGAACGAAATCGGCGCTGCCTCGGTCGAGTATCTGCAAGCATTCGGTTACGTGGCGTATGCGTACATGTGGGCACTGATGGCCAAGGCCGCTTTTGGCAAAGAAGTGCAGGACGATTTCTACGCGAGCAAGTTGGGCACGGCGCGGTTCTATTTCGCACGCCTTCTGCCGCGTATTCACTCGTTGAGCGCGTCGGTGAAGGCCGGTAGCGAGTCATTGTTCCTGCTGGATGCAGGACAGTTCTGACAATGTAACGTCGTGTAAGCATTCTCTTACATGACGTGCTGCTCTTCTCCCATAGATGCAAATTGGATCCACAGCTAATCTACTTCACATGGACGTCGCGCAGGAAGCGCAAAGCAACAACACGGACACGTAGGATTCTGCCAGGACGGCGGAGTGAAATGGATGTCAGGGAAACAGTCTGCAAAGCCCCGCTTCGGCGGGGTTTTCTTTTGTCTGCAGAAAAGTGCTCAGCTCATTTCATCCCGTGTTGCCGGGCTACTCAAACGTCTATCCGAGCCATTCATCACTTCTTCCAGCAACGTACGCAATAAGGCCAGCGAGGCCTGTTGTCGCTGCACATCCCGACACACCAATCCAACTTTAAGCGGCACCCTCGGCTCGCTCAATGGTTTCCACAACAGTTCCTTGTTGCCGTGTGCCTGTTGTGAGCGTCCGGGCAGCACCGTCGCCAGTCGCGTGTGCGGCAGGCTGTCGAGAATCCCCGCCATGTTGTTCAGTTCTGCCTGTACCTGCGGACGTCGTCCCAGATTGGCCAATTGCGCCTGCCAGATCTGCCGTACTTGAAACTCTTCACCCAGTAGCAACATCGGCAATTCGGCGGCCTGACTCATCGAGACTTTCTTGAATTCCCGCAACGGGTGATCCGCCGGGATGACCAGGGTCAGTTCGTCTTCGTACAGCATTACGCCGTGCAACCCCGGCTGACGAGGTGGCAGATAGCTGATGCCGATGTCCAGAGAACCGTTGAGCAAGCGCCGCTCGATTTCCAGCCCCGTCAGTTCATAGATCTGCACCACCAAATGCGGCTGCGCCTTGCGCACGCGTTCGAGCATCTGCGGCACCAGGCTGGTATGGACGGTCTGCAATACACCGATAGCCAGAGTACGCAGTGCCTGGCCCTTGAAATTGCCCAAGGCTTCCCGTGCCCGCTGCAATCCATCCAGCAAGGGCAGGGCATGGTTGTACAAAGTATGAGCAGCGAGGGTTGGCAGCAGACGTTTGCTGCTGCGTTCGAACAGACTCACATCGAGGTTTTGCTCGAGGTGACGGATCTGCTGGGACAGCGCCGGTTGGGAGATTGAAAGCCGCTCGGCAGCCCGGCCCACATGACCTTCTTCGTAGACCGCGACGAAATAACGCAGTTGCTTGAAATCCATAAGGTGTGCTTATCGAAAATGCTGGGAAATCGAAATGGCTCAAGGCCTTGGCTGAGCCTAGTCTAACCGCATTCACAAGGCTTACAGGGCCACAGAGCGCCATGAGTACCGTTTGCTTCGAGGGTGTTTACATAGGTAAGGCAAAAAACCTCGCACGAGGTTTGATCAGTTGAACTTGTTCAGCTTGCGGCGCAATCCTCCGAGTCTTGATGACCTGGCGGTGGGCACCTTCTTGCCGTCCACAGACGACAAACTTTCCAGCGAGTACCTGATGCCCAGTGTCGAGCGACCGAAACAGATATTCGTGCGCGGCCAGGGCTCATGGTTGTGGGACAGCGATGACCGCGCTTATCTGGATTTCTCACAGGGTGGCGGGGCCAATAGCCTTGGACACAGCCCTTCGGTACTGGTCAACGCCATTGCGATGCAAGCTCAGTCGCTGATTAATCCCGGTTTCGGCCTGCATAACCGCGGCATGCTCAATCTTGCTGAGCGACTGTGTTCCAGCACCGGGAGTGATCAGGCGTACCTGCTCAACAGTGGTAGCGAAGCCTGTGAAGCGGCGATCAAACTGGCGCGCAAATGGGGCCAACGGCATCGCGGCGGGGCTTCGCGGATCATCGTTGCCAACAACGGCTGCCATGGTCGTAGTCTGGGGACGATTTCGGCGTCGGACAGTTCGAATCTGACTAACCGATTCGAGCCGCTGCTTCCGGGCTTCAGTCACGTGCCGTTCAATGATCTTCCGGCCTTGCATGCGGCCGTCGACGCCCAGACCGTGGCGATCATGCTCGAACCGATCCAGAGCGAAGCCGGGGTGATACCGGCCACCGAGCATTACCTCAAAGGGGTCGAGCGCCTGTGCCGTGAGCTGGGCATTCTGTTGATCTTCGACGAAGTGCAAACCGGCATCGGTCGTTGCGGCACTTTACTCGCCGAACAATCCTACGGCGTGCGGGCAGATATCGTTGTTCTCGGCAAAGGGCTGGGTGGTGGCGTGCCATTGGCAGCGTTGCTGGCGCGGGGCAAAGCCTGCTGTTTCGACGTCGGTGAAGTGACAGGAACTCATCATGGCAATGCGCTGATGACGGCGGCCGGTCTTGCCGTCCTCGACAGCGTGCAGGACAAGGGATTTCTCGATCATGTCGGGGAAACCGGTCAGCACCTGAGCGAAGGTCTGCAGCGTTTATCTCATCGCTATGGTCACGGCGAGTTGCGCGGGCTAGGTCTGTTCTGGGGGCTTACCTTGTCCGACGAATCGGCTGACGCCGTCGTCAAAGCGGCGCTTTACGAAGGCTTGCTGCTCAACGCTCCGCAGCCCGATTGCCTGCGCTTTACCCCGGCCCTGACCGTCAGCAAAACCAACATCGACGAAATGCTCCTGCGCCTGGCCCGCGCCTTCTCCCGCGTGCGCACTGCGCAACTGCAGTGCCGCAAAGGGATTGCCGTCTGATCAGACCCGCCCTACACGAATTTCCGAACCGTCTCGCGGTATAACGCATCGCCCCATGCCTGATTCTTTTGGCGTGGGGCGTTTTTTTGTCTCTGCGTTTTGCCAAATGCATTTCAGTGCTTGAGCCGTATCGGGATCAATGGCTTTTTAGAGGGTGTCGGCAAGGAGTGCCGGTGCCAGCGAAACGATATGTGGGTGGAGCTGGCTTTGATTTCTATACCACTGGGTGGTATGTTTTGTGGAAGGGATGCCAATGTCACCAAGGTTGTTCAAAACGAAACGCTTTTCGATGCAGGTCGGGAAGGCCTGGATCGATGACGACGAGCTTCGGGAAGCATTCACCGAAATGCTCAATGGCCAGGCGGACAATCTCGGCGGCGGGGTCTGGAAGAAGCGCTTGAATGCCAACCGCCATCGGTCGATTGTTTTGGCCAAAGGTGGCCGTTACTGGGTTTATCAGTTTCTGTATGCCAAGAAAGACCAGAGCAATATCAGTCCGAGGCAATTGGCCGACTTGCGCGAGTTAGCCAAGACGTATGGAGGGCTGACCGAGATGGAAATCCAGCGCTTGCTGGATATGAAGGAGTTTGTGGAGATATCTCATGAGTAAAAAATTCAAAAGTGAAATTTCGGAATCGATACACGAGTCAGCTAGTGCCTTGTTTGCCATCGGTGCAATCAGCAAGGCAACCATGCGCGAATTCGATGAGTCATGTCTTGCAACGGTTCCGGACGCGATCCCGGCCGAGCAGATCAAAGCGCTACGTGAACGCAACAATGTAAGCCAGCCAGTGTTCGCGCGTTACCTGAACACCAGCGCCTCGACGGTTAAACAATGGGAAGCGGGAGACAAGCACCCCAGCGGCATGGCGTTGAAGTTGCTGAGCATCGTTCAGAAACACGGTCTTGAGATACTGTCCTGAAGAACCGCACTGAACCCTGACGAATGGCAAAGGTCGATTAGCTGTAGGCTCACGCGAGCCAACTTTAATCAGGAGCTGACCCCATGGACTTTATTCGCATCATCATCGCCATTCTGTTGCCGCCACTGGGTGTGTTTCTGCAAGTCGGTTTCGCCGGGGCGTTCTGGCTGAATATTCTGCTGACGCTGTGCGGTTACATCCCCGGGATCGTGCATGCGGTGTATATCATCGCCAAGCGCTGAGTTTCGCGACGCCCCGTTAGATTGCTTTCGCGAGCAAGCCCGCTCCCACATTCGACCGTATTCCCCTGGGAGGACTCGGTCAGTGTGGGAGCGGGCTTGCTCGCGAAAGGGGCACCGCAATTTCCGCACTCAGCGCGATCTTCAGTCCGCCAATTCCATCACCCGCCGATAAAACAACCACTCCTGCTCCAGCGCATGGGCCTGATTGCCGGCCTTGCGAAAGCCATGGCGTTCGTCGGCGTAGTAATGCGCTTCAACCAGAATGCCGTTGTCCTGTAGCGCCGTGACCATGTCGCGGGTCTGTTGCGGCACCACTACAGCGTCCAGTTCACCCTGAAAGAAAATCACCGGAACACGGATGTTGCCTGCGTGCAGCAACGGCGTTCGTGCGGCGTAGCGTTCGGCATCCTGCACCGGGTCGCCGATCAGCCAATCCAGATAATCGCCTTCGAACTTGTGGGTCGTCCGGCCCAGCGCCACAGGGTCACTGACGCCATACAGGCTGGCGCCGGCGCGGAAGACTGTGTGAAAGGCCAGCGCGCACAGTGTGGTGTAGCCGCCAGCACTGCCACCGCGAATAAACGCCTTGTTGCCGTCGATCAGTCCGCGTTCGGCAAGATGAGCGACGACGGCGCAGGCATCCTCCACGTCCACTTCACCCCAGCTCAAATGCAGTGCTTGTCGATAAGCCCGACCATAGCCACTGCTGCCGCGGTAGTTGAGGTCGGCCACGGCGAAGCCGCGTTGCGCCCAGTACTGGATACGCGGATCGAGCATGGGGTAGCAGGCCGAAGTCGGGCCGCCGTGGATAAACACCACCAGAGGCGGTTTCGCATCACCGGTCATCGCTGGATAGAAGAAGCCGTGTGCCTCGCCCGAACCGCTCGGGTAGCGCAGGGTTTGCGGGACGCTGATCTGCTCGGCAGGCAACGGTGCAATACCGCCAGCCAGTGTTTTGACTTGCCGGGTCTGGCGGTCGATGGCAATGACTGCCGATGAACTGACTGGCGAAGCGGCGATGCAGTAAATGAACTGCTCATCCAGTGCGAGAGAGCGGAAGCGGCTGTAATCGCCCGTGAAATCTTCACAGGCATCGCCGCAAAGACCCAGCCTGCCAAACCCGTTTTCGGTCCAGCTCGCCAGATAGCGGCCTTCGCTCAGCGGCAACCAGGTGCAGCCACCCAGCTGCCACGGCGCTGGCCCATGATCAGCGGCGGCACTCGGCAGCGGGCTCAAACCGTCTGCCGATTCCACCCAAGGCTGCCAATAGCCGCCGCGATCAGTCAGGCAAAACAGACGGCCGCTGGTATCGAATCTCGGTTGTTGCAGCGATTCCTCGGCGTCGCCGCCAGCCATGCAAAGCGGTTGAGCAAAACTGCCCTCGTTCTGGCGTTCGGCAACCATCAGGCGAGTCGCGGTCCATGGCTGATCCGGACGACTCCACTCGATCCACGCCAGTCGTTGCGCGTCGGGACTCAACGTCGGCGCGGCGTAGAAGTCGGCGCCTTCGGCCAGCAGATGACGTGTCCCGCCAGCCACATCGATAGCCACCAGACGATGCCGATCGCGGTTTTCTTCAACCGCCAATACCTGCCCGTTAGCGAACTGCAGATCGCCGTATCGGCATTCGCCTGAGCTCAGTAACTCAGGTGTCTCGCCAGCAAGCGACTGCCGATACAGCTGTTGGTCCGCCTCGTTGACGAACACTATCCCGTCATCGGTCAGACAGAACGCGCCGCCGCCGTATTCGTACACGCGACTGCGCACACTGAAGCCCGCTGGCGTCAGGCAATGCGCCTGGCTGTCACGCCAATGCCAGATTCGGCAGGCGGCGTCCTCGGGGCGGTACTCGTTCCAGAACAAGCCATGTGGGCCGACCTGCAACTCGGCGAAGTCGATGCCGGCCGCAACAGCCTTGGCAGCGCTGAAGGGTTCAGCTTTTAGCGATGAGTCGTGAATTTCGTTCATTGCGAAAGGCCAGTTGTTCGATGGTCTGGGTCGCGTGTTCGGCTTCTTCGCGAGCCTTGAGGATCACGCCGTGATGTTCCGACTTGCTGCACACCGGGTCGGCGTTGCTCGCGTCCCCCGTGAGCATGAATGCCTGGCAGCGACAGCCGCCGAAGTCTTTTTCTTTCTCGTCGCAGGAACGGCACGGCTCGGGCATCCAGTCGTAACCGCGAAAGCGGTTGAAGCCGAACGAGTCGTACCAGATGTGTTGCATGCTGTGGTCGCGCACGTTGGGAAACTGCACCGGCATCTGTCGGGCGCCGTGACAGGGCAGAGCAGTTCCGTCCGGCGTGACTGTCAGAAAAATACTGCCCCAGCCGTTCATGCAGGCTTTCGGGCGCTCTTCGTAATAGTCAGGGGTGACGAAAATCAGCTTGCACGGATGCCCTTCGGCTTCGAGTTTGGCGCGGTATTCGTTGGTGATGCGTTCAGCGCGGACCAGTTGTTCCTTGGTCGGCAACAGACCGACCCGATTGAGCTGCGCCCAACCGTAGAACTGGCACGTGGCGAGTTCCACAAAGTCCGCCTCAAGGGCGATGCACAGCTCGATGATCCGGTCGATCTTGTCGATGTTGTGCCGATGGGTCACGAAGTTCAGCACCATCGGATAACCGTGGGCTTTCACTGCACGAGCCATTTCCAGCTTCTGGGCGAAGGCCTTTTTCGAGCCGGCCAGCAAGTTGTTCACTTGCTCGTCGCTGGCCTGGAAGCTGATCTGAATGTGGTCCAGGCCGGCCTTCTTGAAGTCGCTGATTTTCTGCTCGGTCAGGCCGATGCCGGAGGTGATCAGGTTGGTGTAGAAACCCAGCTTGCGCGCCTCGGTGATCAGCTCGGCGAGGTCTTGGCGGACCAGCGGTTCACCGCCGGAAAAGCCCAACTGCGCCGCGCCCATTTCCCGCGCTTCGCGGAACACCTTGATCCACTGTTCGGTGCTCAGTTCTTTGCCTTGCTCGGCGAAATCCAGAGGATTGGAGCAGTACGGGCATTGCAGCGGACAGCGATACGTCAGCTCGGCCAGCAGCCACAGCGGCAGGCCGATTTCCGGTTTGGGCGGTAACTTGTCTGACGCGCAATCAGGCAAGTTCGATCCAGTGCTGAGCACGGGCGACCTCCATGAATTGCTCGATGTCGTCACAGAGCTCGGGCACGCCGGGGAACTGCGCGTCCAGTTCAGCGATGATCGCAGCGACGTCGCGTTCGCCGTCGATCAAACCGCCGATCAGCGCGGCGCTTTCGTTGAGTTTGATCATGCCTTCCGGGTAGAGCAGCACATGACCTTTCTGCGCCGGTTCATACTGGTAGCGGTAGCCGGGACGCCAGGTCGGGGTCTTGCTGCGATCAAAACTCATAAGGTGATTCCTTTATGCCAGACCCGTTGCTCGGTCACGCTGTGATACGGCGGGCGTTTCAGTTCGTAGGCCATGCTCATGGCATCGAGCATGCTCCAAAGAATGTCCAGTTTGAACTGGAGAATTTCCAGCATGCGCTCTTGGCCGGCCCGCGTCGTGTAGTGCTGCAAGGTGATCGCCAAGCCGTGTTCCACGTCGCGACGCGCCTGACCCAGGCGGGTGCGGAAATACTCGTAACCGGCCGGATCGATCCACGGGTAATGCTGCGGCCAACTGTCGAGACGCGACTGGTGGATTTGCGGCGCAAACAGTTCGGTCAGCGAGCTGCTGGCGGCTTCCTGCCAACTGGCACGACGGGCGAAGTTGACGTAGGCATCGACGGCAAAACGCACGCCGGGCAATACCAATTCCTGCGAGCGTAGCTGATCCGGGTCGAGGCCGACGGCCTGGCCCAGGCGCAGCCAGGCTTCGATGCCGCCGTCTTCGCCGGGGGCGCCGTCATGGTCGAGCAGGCGCTGAATCCACTCACGACGAATCTCGCGGTCCGGGCAGTTGGCGAGGATCGCGGCGTCCTTGAGCGGGATGTTTACCTGATAGTAGAAGCGGTTGGCGACCCAGCCCTGGATCTGCTCGCGCGTTGCCCGGCCTTCATACATCGCCACGTGATACGGGTGATAAATGTGGTAGTAGGCGCCTTTGGCGCGTAGGGCTTCTTCGAACTCGGCGGGGGACATTGCTGTGTCAGTCATTTCGGTTCTCCGGGCACGACCGGTGGATTCTTTGGTGTCTGGTCTGACGTCTTCGCGAGCAAGCCCGCTCCCACATTCGACCGTATTCTTCTGAAGGAACTCGGTTGAATGTGGGAGCGGGCTTGCTCGCGAAGACGTCAGCCGCTACAGCACAATACTCATGCCGTCATAAGCCACTTCAACCTCACGCCGAGCCAGTTCTGCACGCTCTGGCGAATCCTCATCGAGAATCGGGTTGGTGTTGTTGATGTGGATAAGTACTTTGCGCTGGTTGGGCAGCTGTTCCAGCACTTCCAGCATGCCGCCGGCGCCGTTCTGCGCCAGGTGGCCCATTTCACGACCGGTGCGGGTGCCGACGCCACGGCGCTGCATTTCGTCGTCATCCCACATCGTGCCGTCCACCAGCAGGCAATCGCTACCGGCCATGATCTCCAGCAGCGGTGCGTCGACCTTGCCCAGGCCCGGGGCGTAGAACAGTTTGCCACCGGTGTTGATGTCTTCAACGATCAGGCCGATGTTGTCGCCAGGGTGCGGGTCGAAACGGTGCGGCGAATACGGCGGGGCGGCGCTGCGCAAGGGCAGAGGAGTGAAGCGCAGGTTCGGGCAGGCCGGGATGGTGAAGCTGCGGTCAAGCTCGATCTGGTTCCAGGTCAGCCCGCCGTTCCAGTGGGTCAGCATGGTGAACAGCGGGAAACCGGTGCTCAGGTCTTCGTGGACCATGTCGGTGCACCAGACATGGTGCGGGCAACCTTCGCGCAGACTGAGCAGGCCGGTGGTGTGGTCGATCTGGCTGTCCATCAGGATGATCGCGTTGATGCCGGTATCGCGCAGGGCCCGGCCCGGTTGCATCGGGGCGAAGCTCTGGAGCTGGGCGCGGATATCCGGCGAAGCGTTGCACAGCACCCAATTCACGCCGTTATCGGAAATTGCGATGGACGACTGAGTCCGAGCCTTGGCGTTCAGGCTGCCATCACGAAAACCGGCGCAGTTCACGCAGTTGCAGTTCCACTGGGGGAAACCACCGCCGGCGGCGGAACCTAGAATCTGGACAAACATGGCCGCTCCATCATTCGAAAACTGAAAATAAAAACGCCTCGGCGAGCCGAGGCGTTGCACTGCGCTACAAAAAGATTAGCGGCTTGCGAAGTACATGGTGACTTCAAAGCCGATACGCAGGTCGGTGTAAGCAGGTTTGGACCAGGACATAGGAGCGCTCCTTCAGGTGATGGGACAGTTGAGATCTATACATATAGTCCACCTCCAACCGGAGATGTTCAGATAGTTAGGTGGCTATGTTACTCAAAACTACAGGGCGATTGGCCGGGAATCTTTGAGAAAGCTAATTGCAGCACCGGTAATGATCATTTTGCCGCTTGCCAAGGCGAGGTCGGGCACGGTCCGCTGGCCAGACAGCGCCAACCGCCTTCGACCTGTTTCAATCGTTGTGCGGCGGCCAGTAACGTTTTACGGTCGATCATCAGAATCGTCTGAGGTAGAAGCTCCAGATAATCCGACGAGCGGCCGGCCAGTTTGCCCTGCCAGAGCAGTTCGGCGGCCTGCGCATTGGGCAGCGCCGCGCTAGTGAATTGATCGGCCAGTGCCTGGCGCTGGTCGATGAAGGTCTTGTCATTGATGTCGTCGATCATCCCGGCCAATCCGCTCAGGAAATGTTCGATATGTTCCAGTAGATCCAGAGGGGCGACGCTGGGTGATTGCACGCCGAACAGCAGCCCGGTCTGCCCATGGATCTGCCGCAGGGCGCTGAACACCGCATAACCGAGCTGCAGTTCTACCCGCAGGCGTTGGTAAAACGGCGTCTGGCAGACGTGAGCCAGCAAGCGCCAGGCGGCTTCGTCAGCGATGTCCGCGGTTGCCGTCGGGCAGAAGAGCAACAAGGCGTGTTCGCTGGATCCGGTGTCGACAGCGCTCCACAGACGCTGCGCGTTTATCGGGGCGGGCGGCGTCAGTTGATTGTCCGCAGTGCCGGGCGCACGACTCAAGGCAAGGCCCATCGCCGCTTGGGTCTGGGCGGACAGCCCGGTCGCCAGACCATCCCAGCGTGCGCTTGACCAAAGCTGAGCCAAGTCGTCCGAGTCAGCGGTGCGCTCAAGGCATTGATCAGGCAGCGCTTTTAGCAACTGTCGAATCGGCATCAACGCAACGCTCGGCAGCTCTTCTTGCGAGAAACTGGCATCAGGTGTTGTCAGTTCTTTCAGCGCATGTTCGAGGACGGTCGGCATCGGCTCCTGCAGTCCGGTCATTTTCAGCAGCCATTCATTGCCTGATGCGCTGAAGGAAAAATCGACACCTGCCTGACGAGCGTCTTCACGCAACGGCTGAAGGCGGTTTTCCAGGCTCATCTGAACATTGCTGCGAGGTGTCGAGTCCAGACGCCAGCGCAGGTAAACGGCACCTTCGGCACTGTTATCGGGCAACGCCTGACTGAACTGCATGGGCGAACGTTCACGACGACCGCGTGAGCGATCCTGGGCAAAGGTCCGCAAGCCTCGGTGTTTGCTGGTCTGGCCGCGGATCAGTCCGGCACTCGGGGCCGCAGCCTCGGCGCGTAAAAACGGATTAGGTGTTGGCAATTGCCATTGGCCGGTGAAGTTATCCACAGCGCCGATTTGTTTCAGCACTTCCTTGAGGGCTGTAACACCCGATTCGGATAACCCTGTTTCACGCTGCTCGCTGTCGAGTCGGGCCAGTTGCAGGGCGCTGCTGACTTGTTGCTGACGTTGTAGCAGGGCAGCGTATTCTTCGCGCAACCCGGTCCAGGGATGCTGTGAGGCGAAGAATCCAAGCCAATCAAGTAGCTGCTCGCGGATCCCGTTGGGCGTCGCGTTGGCAGGCAACGTGAACTCGATGTGCAACAAAGCCTGGCCGGCGAATTGATACAGCGGCGCAGCTTTCAGGCTGTCAGCCAGCCCACGCTCGCGCAATTGCGCCAGCAGGCCACCGGGTTTCGCGGCGTTCAGCCAATGACACAGGAACGCCAGCGCCTCAGGCGATGAATCGGGCAACGCGTCGAAGGCAAACAGCAGATCCAGTCGACGCGCTCCAGCCTGTTGATAACTTTTGTCCGAAGAGTCCATCAGCGATGCAGGCGCTTGTTGCGGGACTTTTTCCCCTATGGGAATAGCAGCGCTAAAGCTCTGAGCCATCGCCCTCAACTCATCGAGACTCTGCGGCCCAGCCAAGCACAAGGTCATTTGCCCGGTCTGATAAAACCGCTGATAGAAACCCTGCAAGGCTTGCTGAAATTCAGGTTGCGGCACCGGCAGGCTGTAGCGGTTGCCGGCATGAAACGCCCGCAGTGGATGCGCGGCTGAAAGACCATCGAACAGCGCGAATTGCTGCTGAGCGGTCGTATCCCGAGACCAGGCGACAAATTCTGCGTGCAGCACTTCCCGTTCCCGCCGCTGATCGTCCGGATTCATACGTGGATGAGTGAGCATGTCCGACAGGCGCTCCAGTCCCCCGGCAAACGCTTGAGGCGGTAACTCGAAAAAGTAGTCCGTGGTGCGTTCGCTGGTCCGCGCATTCACCTGACCGCCATGGCCTTGGACGTAGGCCATCAGTGCTTGACTCGCAGGAAAACGCTCTGTACCGAGAAACAGCAGGTGTTCGAGAAAGTGCGCCAGTCCGGGCCAGGCCAGCGGCACGTCATGGCTGCCCGCCGCGACCCGCAACGCCGCAGCACTGCGCTTCAAATCGGGAACATGACGCAGCGTCACCCGCAGACCGTTGGCCAGGGTTTCAGTGTGAAGGTGGGGGTGATTCAGCGCAGGCATGAGCACTTCCAGAGCAGAGAAGCGCTAATGCTAGCGGATTAGGGGTGATCAGCGCTTGTTCAGCTCGCCATAAAGCTCGGGACGGCGATCGAGGAAGTAGCGATTGGCGGCGCGGGAATCGACCATCAACTGACGATCCAGCTCGCCGACAATCAGCGCTTCATCAAGACCCGCCTGGGCGATGCGATTGCCATCCGGCGCGGCAATGCTGCTCTGGCCGCAATACTGGATCTCGCCTTCGTTACCGCAATAGTTGGCGTAAGCCACATAGCACTGGTTTTCGAAAGCCCGGGCGCGGACGGTGACGTCGGCAATGAAGTCGTAGGGAATCATGTTCGCCGTCGGCACCAGAATCAGCTCGGCGCCGGCCAGGGCCAGGCGTCGGGCGTTTTCCGGGAACTCCAGGTCGTAGCAGATCAGGAAACCGAGCTTCCAGCCATTGAATTCAACCAGCGGAAACTCATCCGGCCCGGCGCTGAACATCGAGTGATCGAGGTCACCGAACAGGTGAGTCTTGCGGTAGTTGCACAGGCGCTCGCCATTGGCGTCGATCAACTGCACGGCGTTGTAGATCTGTCCGTCCTCGGTGCGCTCGGGATAGCCATACAAAATGGCGATCCCGGCCGTCTTGGCGATGCGCGCGATCTGCTGCGCCGACTCACCGTTGTGCACCTCCGCCAGCACGCTGACCGCGTCGAGGCCGATGTTGTAACCGGTCAAAAACATCTCCGGCAGCACCAGCAAATCCGCACCCTTGGCTTCCAGCGCCAATTGATGCAGGCGTTGCAGATTGCCGGCGACATCCAGGGGCAGCGGTGGACATTGGTAAAGGGCTACGCGCATTTCGGATTCCTCTTACTCGGGCAGGGCGATCGGGCCGATCTCGTTGAACACATCTCCTGGACCCGGGTTCTCGGCGTGAGTTTCACCGCCGAAGTGTTTCATGATGCCCCACACCGCATTGAGCGAGGTCTGCACCGCGCCTTCGACCCACGCCGGCGTCCACGAAACATCGTCGCCGGCGATGAAAATCCCGCGCTGCTCGGTTGGCATGTCGGCCTGCATGAAGTGCGCGTACATGCGCTGGTTGTAGCGGTAATGGCCGGGCAGGGCACCCTTGAAAGCACCGAGGAAATGCGGGTCGGCTTCCCAGGACACGGTGATCGGATCGCCAATGATCCGTGCCGCGATGTCGACTTTCGGATAGATCTTCTTCAACGCATCCAGCGCCAGTTTCACGCGTTTTTCCACGGGTTGCGGAAGCATTTTCAGCGCGTCGCTCATCCACGAGTACGACAGGCAAATCACGCCCGGCTTGTCGTCGCCGTTGTCGAACAGGTAGGTGCCACGGGTCAGGCGATCGGTGAGGGTCATGCTCATCAAGTCGCGGCCGGTTTCCGGGTCCTTGTCCTTCCAGAATGGCCGGTCGACCATCACGAAAGTTTTCGACGATTGCATGTAGCGCGTACGGTCGAGGGCCATCCACATCTTTTGCGAGAACAGGGTTTCGTCGCATTCGATCTGGGTGGTCAGCAGCCAGCTCTGGCACGTGGTCAGCACTGCTGCATATTCGCGGGTGTCACCCCAGTTGTCGGTGACGGCAAAGCGCCCGTCTGCCGCGTGGGCAATTTTTTTCACGCCGGTACGCGGTGCGCCGTTGTGCAGGGAGCTGAGGCTGGTGCCTTCCGGCCAGTGCACGCAACGTTCCGGCACATGACGCCAGATCCCCAACGGTACTTGTTCCACGCCACCGACCACCAAGTGCTGGTGATCGTCGCAGTTGGTCATGACCACGCGGAAGATTTCCAGCA
The DNA here is from genome assembly GCF_019947405.1 of Pseudomonas sp. GL-B-26. Classification (NCBI taxonomy): domain Bacteria; kingdom Pseudomonadati; phylum Pseudomonadota; class Gammaproteobacteria; order Pseudomonadales; family Pseudomonadaceae; genus Pseudomonas; species Pseudomonas sp. GL-B-26. The sequence goes on from NZ_JAGYGJ010000015.1 coordinate 64,752, forward strand.
TCGAATTCGGGAAGTCCGAGTCCCAGCCGCCGGTACCGAAACCGACCTGACCAAACACTTCGCGGTGATGGAACGAGAGCTTGGCGAAAGTTTTGGAAGTGGCAACGAAGTCATAGAACGTGCGGTCGTCCCACAGCGGGACGAGGGTGTTCCATAGTTCTTTGAGGCGCGGTACATCGCGGTCGCGGATTGCTTGCTGGATATCCGAGAACTGTGAACCGGCTTCCAGCGCATCGGCCCAGGCGTCGGCGACTTCCTGGAACAGTGCAGGAAGATCCGCCAGCTTCTGTGCGTAATGGGTTTGACCTTCGAGGTCGATCACCGTGCTGCCCGAGGCAGGTGTCAGCGGGTTCGGGAAAGGTTTGGTTTCGAGGCCGAGCTTGTCGACGTAGTGATAAAACGCGGTGGACGACACCGGGAAACGCATGCCGCCGAGCTCGGCAATGATGCCTTCGGCGCCATTGAACGCCTGCGAGCGCAGACGACCGCCCATTTTCGAGGCTTCGTAGACGACGGGTTTCAGGCCCAGTTTCATTAATTCGTACGCGGCCACCAGACCTGCGATGCCAGCACCGACGATCGCGACTTCGGCGCCATGGTTGTGCGCAGGGATGCTGCCCAGACCGGCCGGGTGCTCAATCCAGTCGTCGAAGGCGAAGGGAAAGTCCGGACCGAAAATGGTGACTGGTTTTTTACCGTCTGCAGGATGGCGATTGTTCTTGTTCATGGCTGACCTTGCTGGCGACCGGACGCGGTATACGCGTCTGAGTATAGGAAAAGATGGCAGCCATTCTAGAGAGCGTAGAACACGTTAATAAGACGCAATGTGTCGTCGTTTTTCTTGTTTATGCTGCAATTTGACGAGTGTGACGAACAGATTGGATTAAACCGGTTGGCCCCGATCAATCTTGCTGCTGAGAATGATCGAGGTCGTGGTCTTCTCCACCCCATCCACACTGCCGATCTGATCCAGCAACTGATCCAGCTGCTCAGGTGAATCGGTGCGCAACCACGCCACGTAATCAAATTCGCCACTGACTGCACACAATTGCTGCACCTGAGCCATCGCGCTGAGACGTCGCAAAACTTCCTTGCCCGAGCGCGGTTGCACCGTGATCCCGACGTACGCCTGCAAGCCGCCATCCACGACACGTTGACCCAAACGCACGCCGTAACCGGTGATCACCTTGGCTTTTTCCAGCCGGGCCAGGCGCGAAGTCACGGTGGTGCGAGCGATGCCCAATTGTCGCGCGAGCATGGCCACGCTTTCGCGGGCATTGATCTGCAGGGCTGCAATCAACTGGCGGTCGATTTCGTCAAGAACGGGCGGGCGGGTGTCAGGCAAGGGTCGTCTCCAGCGGTACAGATCAATGGGCGAGCATGTTACATAGGATGGACGCCAAAAGTAGCTCATAGTCGAATGAGCAATTGAGGGCAGTGACGCGAGGCGATGGAAATGACGAACAAGATGCCTCCCGTAATACGGGATCATGCATTGCAGATAGCGCATCACGAAATGGGGCACTACGTCGTGGCCCGCGCCTTGGGGTTCGCAACGGGCGGTGTGACCCTGACAGTCACCATGGACTTGATGCATCAAGGAGGAGCTTCCATCACCTTGACGCGGCCAATTCCGTCGATAGAAGCCATGAAGGAGTATCTGGAAGCGCGGATGATGGTCCTCTTCGCTGGCGCCATGGGGCAGACATTATCTTCAAAACATTTGCCCAGGAGGCGTGTCGATAAGTCGGAAGCGGCCGCCATCCTCAAGGGCGGGCTGGGGGCGGAACAGGATTACGCAAAAGTAAGGGAGTTGCGGCATTTGCTGCGCAATATCGCCTACCCCGGTACGGATCCCGCGTCGTCCGACCGCGTAACGACTGAGCTTAAAGAAATTACCGATCGTGTTTGGCTGCGGACTGAGAAAATCGTCGAGGCGTTGGCTGATACGGTTAGTGGATTGGCGCGGGCGCTGGTGGACGGCATGGTCATCGTGGAGCAGTGGGGCAGGGCAGCGGATACGTATGAGGTTGTGATGACGAAGGAAATGCTGGAGCGGCTGGGGCCGGTGCAGGCTATTCCATCGATAGCGGTGGCTTCTACCGATACGTAAGTGAGCATTGAAAGCCCCGAAGACTCGGGGCTCATCTCGTAGAACTGTCGGGCGCTACGCTTTGGATTTCGTTGCTGTCGGAACTGGTTTTCGTGTCAGCACTTTCACCACATCATCGATCACCGCTTTACTCATCGCCGTCAGGTAGTGCGCGGCCCAGGCGTGGCGGTCGGTGTCTTTTGCGTAGGCGGCGTCAACGGCGAACGCCTTGGCGAGGAACAGCAGATCGGAAGCCTGAGCCAACGCATCGCTGATCGGGACGCCGGCGCGGACGTTGAACAGCGCTTGATTCGAGCAAAAAATCAACGGGGTGAAGCCGATGGTTTTCAGTTCTGAAGGTTCGGACGGGTTTGTTTTGCTCATGGTCTAGCTCCTAAGCTTGATGAGCTGCCACGTTCGTTTCCAAGCGAATGGGTGGCAGCTGTGCGCAGGTTGGAAACCGGGAGCTTAGGAAACCGGCACGTCCGAAGACGTCCCACGCACAGCCGCCATGACACAGGGTTGCAGCCGTAAAACGTCTGCGGTCATGTTGGGCGCGTTGTTGCGATTCGCTCGTCGGGTTTCCAAGCCCGATCGCTGAATGGTCAGCGACGTCCGGAGAGTATCCCGTCAAAGAAAAGCCCAACAAGGCGGCAAAGTGCCCCAAATGCAAGTTTCGGAGTTTGCCTACAAGGTCTGCGGGCGTCATCCGATATTTCGACACCTTAAGTAAACACAACTAAACGCCAGGCACCGAACACCCCGATCCAACCAGAAACCACTGTTAACAATTTCATTGGCAACCAAGGCGGCCACACGGCCGTTAAAGCCTAGAGTTATTCCCTTGAGATCATATTCCTTGGGTGGCATATTGGTATGGGCTGGGAAATTGAATACACCGATGAATTTGAAGGTTGGTGGGAGGGGTTGGATGCAAAGGAGCAAGCCTCGGTTTCAGCCAGCGTCGATCTGCTGGGGTTTTTCGGGCCGGGTCTGCGTTACCCGCATAGCAGCGATATTAAAGGCTCACGACTGGGCAATCTCCGAGAGTTGCGGGTCCAGCATGCGGGTCGGCCTTATCGTGTGCTCTATGCGTTTGATCCACGCCGATGCGCGTTACTTTTAATCGGAGGGGACAAAACCGGTCGAAACCGTTGGTATGACGAGCATGTCCCACAGGCGGAAATATTGTACGACGACCATTTGGAAACATTGCGTAAAGAGGGCCGCAACGATGGCTAAAAAATTTGCTGAACTTCAAGCTCGCATGACGCCGGAGTCTCGCGCTAACGCAGAGCGGTTGTTCCAGCAGCACCTGAAAGAAATGCCTCTGCACGAGCTGCGTAAGGCCCAGGAGCTGAGTCAGGAAACGCTGGCCAAGACGTTGCACGTCAACCAGGCAGCGATCTCCAGAATGGAGCGGCGAACAGACATGTACATCAGCACCTTGCGAAACTACATCCGCGCCATGGGCGGCGAACTGGAAATTATCGCGACCTTTCCTGAGGGCCAGGTCAGAATCGAGAATTTCGCCAATTGAGTGATGTTTCGGCAGGCGCTCGTCGCGATTGAGTATTCCAACAGACACGAAAAAGCCGCGCATTGCGCGGCTTTCTTGTTTGGTGGGCCCAGTAGGACTCGAACCTACGACCAAGGGATTATGAGTCCCCTGCTCTAACCAACTGAGCTATAGGCCCTCAGTAGGCCGCGGATTATAGCGACGGTTTCTCGGCTGTGCTATCCGAAAAGTCTGAAATGGCTATACGAAGAAACGTCGCGGCAAATTCTTCCGGTGGCAAGGGCAGGCTGACGATGTAGCCCTGGATCTGTTCACAGCCTTCGGTCGCGAGGAATTGCTGCTGTGCGAGGGTTTCCACGCCCTCGGCAATGATGGTGAATTGCATGCTGCGGCCCAAGGCGATAATGGCGCGAACGATGGCTGCGTCGTGGGGATCGTCCGGCAAGCCGCGGACGAAAGACTGGTCGATCTTGAGAATGTCCAACGGCAGACGTTTGAGGTAACTCAGGGACGAATAACCGGTGCCGAAGTCGTCGATCGCCAGTTGCACGCCCAGGTGTTTGAGTTGATGCAGCACTGCCAGCGCCTCTTCGGCCTGGCTCATGATGAAGTTTTCAGTAATTTCCAGTTGCAGGAAACCGGGTTTGAGGCGGTTGTCCTTGAGCAATTGTTCGATCCGGCCGAGCAGGTTCGGCTGGCGCAATTGAGCGCCCGCGAGGTTGACCGACAGCGGGCCGACGGGTTCGTAAACCTGATGCCACTCGAACATCTGCCGGCAGGCGGTTTCGAGAACCCAATCGCCGATTTGCAGGATCATGCCGTTTTCTTCGGCCAGCGGAATGAAATGCTCCGGCGGCACATCGCCGAAGGTCGGGTGGCGCCAGCGAATGAGCGCTTCTGCACCGACCAGGCGATGGTCGACCAGGCTGATCTTCGGTTGATAATGGAGGTGCAGTTCGTTGCGCTCGATCGCGCGTCGCAGTTCATGTTCCAGTGCCACTCGCTCGCTGGCTTGAGCGGTGAGGTCGCGGGTGTAGCTTTCGACCCGGTTGCGACCCTTGGCCTTTGAGCGGTACATCGCCGCATCGGCGTTCTTGACCAGCGTGGCGACGTCGCAGCCATCCTTGGGGTACAGGCTGGTGCCGATACTGGCGCTGATAAAAAACTCATGTTCGCCAGCCTGGAACGGTGCGCCGAAGCAATTGAGCAATTTGGTCGCGATGTTGTCGGCGTCACTGGATTGCTGCAGCCCGGGCAGCAAGATGATGAATTCGTCGCCGCCCAGGCGCGCCACGGTGTCGATGTCGCGCAACTGCTCCTTGAGGCGCACGGCAATGCCCTTGAGCAGCAAGTCGCCGACAGGGTGACCCAGGCTGTCGTTGATATGTTTGAAACGGTCCAGGTCCAGGAACAGCACCGCGCCCTGGCCGCCGTTTTCCTGTTGGTTGTTGAGCGCAGTCAGCAATCGGCTCTCGAATAGCGTGCGATTCGGCAGACCGGTCAGCGGGTCGTGGTGTGCCTGGTAATCGAGCTTGGCCTGGGCGTGTTTGAGGCTGGAAATGTCCGCGAATACTGCGACAAAGTGGGTGACGAATCTGTCCCGGTTGCGCACGGCACTGATGGTCAGCCAGCTCGGATAGAGCTCGCCATTCTTGCGCCGGTTGGAAATTTCGCCCTGCCAATGACCTTCGGCGGTCAGTTGATGCCACATGGCGGCATAGAACGCGCTGTCGTGCAGGCCTGAGGCGAGCAGGCGAGGGGTGTGGCCCAATGCTTCGCTCTCGCTGTAGCCGGTGATTTCGGTAAACGCACGGTTGACTGCGCTGATGTGCTGTTGAGTGTCGGTGATCAATACACCTTCGGCGGTGCTCTCGAATACCGTGGCAGCCTGTTGCAGTTTCTCCTGCATCACGTGTCGCTCGGTGATGTCCCGGGCGATGGTCAACATGCAATCTTCATCGCCGATCGGTAGCGGACGGCTGGACACCTCGCAGAGGCGGATCTGTCCGTCGCTGCGGCGTATATGGCAACTGAAGTCGCGGACGAAACCATCCCGGTGAAGCAGATCGAGCATCTGTTTGCGTTCGTTGAGATTGACCCAGATTCCCAGCTCGAGGACGGAGCGATCCACAGACATCGCGCTGTTGAAACCGGTAATGCGACTGAAACCCTCGTTGACCTCAATCAGTAAACCGTCGCTCTGCCGGGACAATAGCAAGCCGTCGGGTGATGCATGGAAGGCCTTGGCGAATTTCTCTTCGGAGGTTTGCAGCTGTTTCTGGGTTTCCTTGAGCTGGCTGATGTCCCGTACGACCACTACCAGCGCAGGGGTTGTATCGAGGTCGAACGGTTCAGCGGAGATCAGGCCGGTAAACACTTGGCCATTGTTGCGGCGAAAGGGCATCTCCAGGTTACGGATGCTGCCGGCCTGCAACCGTTGCAACAAACCCGGCCCGACGCCGGGTATGCCCCAGATGTTCAGGTCGGTGGCCGTCTGGCCGATGACGTCTTCGGCCTTGAGGCCGATCTGTTCTTCGAACGCTTCGTTGACCTCTAGCAGGCAGCCGTCGGAGAGTCGCGCGATGACCAGAATGTCCGGGCATTGCTGGAACACCGAGGCGAACTTCTGTTCCGACAGGCGCAACGCCTCTTCGGTGCGCTTGGCTTCGCTGATGTCGATCATCAGCCCGCGCATCACCGGTTCATGGCCGTGCTCGATCAGACTGACGATATCGCGCACCCAAATGCAGCGGCCATCGGCGGTGATGACCCGGTAATCGAGGCTGTGATCGCGCCCGGCCAGTACTTCGTGATCGCAGAAGGTCTGGGCACGGGTCAGGTCGGCCGGGTGGATAATGTTGCGCCAGAAGCCCGGAATCAGCCAATGAGACAAGGGGTAGCCGAGCAGATCCTCGGCATGGGGCGACACATAGCTGTAGGTGAAATCGCTGATCTGCGCCTCCCAAGCGATGGCCGAAAGGCTCTCCACCAGCCCGCGGTAATGGTATTCGCTGCTGCGCAGTTCTTGTTCCAGGTCGACCCGGCGGGCAATTTCTGAACTCAACCGGCGGTTGATCCGGATAACCATCGCCAGCACGATGATCAGCAGCAGCAAACCTGGCAGACCGTAAACCAGCAGATCGTTCCAGAATGTCCGATGATCGAGGACGTTGCCGACCCAGTGCTCCTGAATCTCATTGATTTCGTTCGGGGTCATGTCCGCCAGGACTTTATCCAGAATGCCGACCAGTATCTTGTTGTCCCGGGGCACACCCATCGCCAATTGATAGCGATAGGGGGTTTCGCCGCTGACATAGAGCCCGTCGAGCTTGAGCTGACGCAGGCTCCAGACGCTGGAGGCGAGATCGCCGACCACCGCATCCACTTCATCGGTAGCCAGCGCCTGCAGCGCTGAGCTGACGTTAGGCATCGCCACCAGATTGAGGTCGGGATTGTGGGTGCGCAACAGCTCGTGGGGTGCGTAGTTCTCCACCACGGCGACTTTCAGCCCGTACAAGTCTTTGAGTTTGCGTGGCTGGGGGCCTCCGACATGGGCAAGGATGACAATCGGAAAGTCCAGGTAGGGGCGGGTGAATGAGAGGTAAGTCTGGCGCTCCGGGGTCGACATTATGCCGGGCAACAGGTCCAGCCTGGCTTTTTTGGCTTGCTCCAGGACGACGGTCCAGCTGACGGGCTCGATGGGCGTGAGCTTGATGGCCAGGCGTTGACGGATGAGGTCGATATAGTCTGCTGCAAGGCCCTGATAACGGCCCTGATCGTCGCGAAACTCGAAGGGTGGCCATGACGCATCGACACCCAGACGCAAGTCCGGGTGAGCCGCCAGCCAGCTACGTTCTTCGTCGGTCAGAGTCAGCGCGCCAGCCGTTGCGGTCCAGGTCAATAGCGACAGCAAAAAAAGCACGGTCGGCAGTCTGGGCATAACGGTCTCGTTATGGCTCGGGGAATGTTTCGAGTGTAGACGGGCAATTCGGAGGGGGGGAGGTGCGGGGGATTTAATCTGTATAAAAGCAAAACCCCCGGCCTGGGCCGGGGGTTTTGTTATTACTCGTCGAGGAAGGAGCGCAAATGCTCGCTTCTCGTCGGGTGGCGCAGCTTGCGCAGCGCCTTGGCTTCGATCTGACGAATCCGTTCACGGGTCACGTCGAACTGCTTACCAACCTCCTCGAGGGTGTGGTCGGTATTCATGTCGATACCGAAGCGCATGCGTAGAACCTTGGCTTCACGGGCAGTGAGGCCGGACAGAACTTCGCGAGTCGCTTCTTTAAGGCTCTCAACAGTGGCGACATCGATTGGCGACTGCATGGTCGAGTCTTCGATGAAGTCACCCAGATGGGAGTCTTCGTCATCACCGATCGGGGTTTCCATGGAGATCGGCTCTTTAGCGATCTTCAATACCTTGCGGATTTTGTCCTCAGGCATTTCCATGCGTTCTCCCAGCTCTTCCGGGGTCGGTTCGCGACCCATTTCCTGCAACATCTGGCGGGAAATGCGGTTGAGCTTGTTGATCGTCTCGATCATGTGCACCGGAATACGGATGGTGCGGGCCTGGTCGGCGATCGAGCGAGTGATCGCCTGACGGATCCACCAGGTGGCATAAGTCGAGAACTTGTAGCCGCGGCGGTATTCGAACTTGTCTACCGCTTTCATCAAACCGATGTTGCCTTCCTGGATCAGATCGAGGAATTGCAGACCACGGTTGGTGTACTTCTTGGCGATGGAGATCACCAGACGCAAGTTCGCTTCTACCATCTCTTTCTTCGCGCGGCGGGCCTTGGCCTCACCGATCGACATGCGACGGTTGATGTCCTTGATCTCGGCGATCGTCAAACCGGTTTCGGTTTGCAGCGCGGTCAGCTTCTGCTGGCAACGAATGATGTCCGGTTGCAGGCGACCAATGGCTTCAGCGTATTTGCTTTTGCCTTTGGCCAGTGCGTCGGACCAGCTTTCGTCAACTTCGTTGCCCGGGAACTGGCGCAGGAAGTCGGCACGCGGCATGCGGGCATCACGAACGCAAAGTTGCATGATCGCGCGCTCTTGCTGACGCAGGCGATCCAGGGCACTGCGAACACGCTCGACCAGGCCTTCGAATTGCTTCGGAACCAGTTTGATCGGCATGAACAGCTCAGCCAGAAGCACCAGCTCGGCAATTGCCAGCTTGTTGCTACGACCGTGCTTTTTCAGCGCCTTGCGGGTGATTTCCATCTGATCGGAGACAGCGCCAAAGCGCTGAGCTGCGATGACCGGATCCGGACCGCTTTCGGCTTCTTCTTCGTCGTCGGTGCTGGCTTCAGCGTCGTCGTCGTCGGTGTCGTCGTCCGCTTTCACGGCTTTCGGGTCGACAGGCGGCGGCACTTCTGCAGCAGGCGGCGCAATGCCGTCGTCCGGGTCGATATAACCGCTCAGGACGTCGGACAGGCGGCCACCTTCGGTGGTGACGCGAGTGTATTCGGACAGAATGTGGTCAACCGTGCCAGGGAAGTGCGCAATTGCGCCCATCACTTCGCGGATGCCCTCTTCAATACGCTTGGCGATTTCAATTTCGCCTTCACGTGTGAGGAGCTCTACCGTACCCATTTCACGCATGTACATGCGCACTGGGTCGGTGGTGCGACCAATGTCGGTCTCGACCGCTGCCAACGCTGCTGCTGCCTCTTCGGCCGCGGCTTCGTCAGTATCGGCGTCGGCCAGCATAAGGGAATCCTTATCTGGCGCAACCTCGAATACGTTGATCCCCATGTCATTGATCATGCGGATGATGTCTTCCACCTGTTCCGGATCTGAAATATCCTCCGGCAGGTGGTCGTTGACCTCCGCGTAAGTCAGGTAACCCTGCTCACGACCAAGTGTGATCAACTCTTTGATACGAGACTGCTGTTGCGCTTTTCCGGACATAACACCCTATCCACTGAAGGTCTTGGCGGGCAAAAAACAAGCCGAGGATTATACCTGAGCTATGACCTCACGCGCCAGTTGAGGTCGGGCTTGTTGCGGAAACATTGCGACTTAATAGGTCGCGCAGTTGATTTTTCTCTTCGGTACTCAGTTCACTTTGACGTGCTTTTCTGAGAAGTTGTTCCAGGTTTCGCTCGCGTTGGCGGGCTGACAAGCTAGTAATGGTGTCGAAAAACTGTTGTTCAAGGTTATCTCCATCAATCAGCCATTCCTTTTCCGCCAGCGCCTTGAGCAAACGTCCTTGCTCCGTACCGTGCCAGCGTGCAATCAACTGAAATGAGTTTAGCTTGGGATTCTTCTGTACGGCTTCGAGAAGGGCCACCAGTAATTGCGTGTTGGTGTGATCCTCGGCAGCAAAGTGCCCGGCATCCTCGACTTTCTCGGCCAATTGCGGGTGATGCAATAGCGTACGCAAGGCGGCCAGGGTCGGCGGCTCTACAGCGGCCGGCACCCGTGGCGCGCGGGGTTGATCGTGATCACCACCGCGTTTGCCGTTTTTGTCCCACGGTTTTTTGTCCCATTTTTTGCCGCCTGCGCCGGGTTTCTTCGGCGTCCATTCCTGCTGCGGCACATACATCTCTTGCGCCTGCGGCTGATGGTAGTCGCTGTAATCCGGCATCGCGTCGTAGTCGATGCCTGGATCGTAAGCCGGTGGGGCTTCTTGAGGCGCGCTTTGCACCAGTTGGCTCACGGCTTCACCGCTAAGCCCGGTAATTTCGGTCAGGCGCTGACGCATCAGGATGCGCAGGTTCGCCCCCGGGACTTTGTCGATCAGCGGCGCGGCGAGGGTGGCCATGTGGGCCTTGCCTTCGAGCGAGCGTGGGTCCGATTCCTCGGTCAGCTGTTGAAAAAAATAATCCGCTAGTGGTTGGGCGTGCTGGTTGATCCGTGCACGGAAGGCATCAGTGCCTTCGGAGCGGACCAGCGTGTCCGGGTCTTCGCCTTCGGGGAGGAACAGAAAGCGTGCGCGCCGCCCGTCCTGCAGGCTCGGCAGCGCTGCCTCCAATGCCCGCCAGGCGGCATTTCGACCTGCCTGATCTCCGTCGAAACAGAACAGCACGTTGGGCACGACGCGAAACAGGCGCTTCAAGTGCTCTTCGCTGGTGGCGGTGCCCAGGGTCGCGACAGCATTGCGCAGGCCTTGCTGGGCGAGGGCGATAACATCCATGTAGCCTTCGACGACGATGATTTCGTCGAGGTTGCGGTTGTTCTTGCGTGCTTCATAAAGGCCGTAGAGTTCCTGGCCCTTATGGAATACCGGGGTTTCCGGTGAGTTCAGGTATTTCGGCTTGTCGTCGCCCAATACCCGGCCACCGAAGGCGATGATTCGCCCGCGGCTGTCGCGGATCGGGAACATTACGCGATCGCGGAAGCGGTCATAGCGTTTGCCGGTTTCGGCGTTCTCGATCAGCAGGCCGGCATCGATCATGGCTTTCTGTTGCAGGGTGTCGCTGCTCAAGTGCTTGAACAGGTTGTCCCAGCCGGGCGGGGCAAAGCCGAGGCCGAAGTCTCGGGCGATTTCGCCGGTCAGTCCGCGACCTTTCAAATAATCCACAGCCGCTTTCCGCGATGGATGGCTTTTCAGTGCCTGGCGGTAAAAATCGGCAGCCGCAGTGAGCAGCGGGTAAAGCGGCGAATCGGTCGGCTGCCGCGGTTTGTGCGGCCGTCCGCTTTCTTCGCGGGGGATTTCCATGCCAGCGGCTTTGGCCAGTTCTTCGACAGCCTGGACGAAATCCAGATTGTCGTGGTCCATCATGAAGCCGAGGGCGTTGCCGCCAGCGCCGCAGCCAAAGCAATAATAGAACTGCTTGTCGGGGCTGACGCTGAAGGAAGGGGTTTTCTCTTTGTGAAACGGGCAGCAGGCGGTGTAATTCTTGCCGGCCTTTTTCATTTGCAGGCGCGAGCTGACCACATCGACGATGTCGGTGCGGTTCAGAAGGTCGTCAATGAAGCTCTGGGGAATTAGCCCGGCCATGGCGTTCTCGTCATCTGCGCTGCAATGAATCCGAAACGAAGAGCGGCTGAGCGCGGGTCGTTGTTTGAGGCGCGCAAAATGTGCGGCTCGACCAGTGTCGTCTGCGTAATCGCTGTCGGGAAGTGTATCTGCCGAAAATCCACTGACGTTAGTACCAATCAGTATTCGACTATTTGAAAGTGTTGCGCTGAATCCGGCTGCGGCCTGTCGATGGCCTCGGATAGCTCATAAGCTGGCACGCAAGAAGGTGCCTTGGGCTGATCGTCGTGAGAGGAATCAGTGGGTGTGCTCGTCAGTAGCCTTGGAAGGCTCGTCAGAAAAGACGTGCACCGCTGGCAAAAGAGCCAGGTCTGACGCTGTGAAGCAGATTTGTCTCGGTCGCGTCTGCGGCTTTGACGGTGAAGCATCAAGCGTTTTCCGCAAATGCCATTAGCCCGGCTGAGGGCCGGGCTTGGCAGAAGCTTGCTACGGACGTCTGTGTATTAGTACAGACGAACGGCGCGGCGCTGTTCGCGCTGAACTTTCTTGGCGTGACGCTTAACAGCGGCTGCTGCTTTGCGCTTACGCTCAGAAGTAGGCTTCTCGTAGAATTCGCGGCTACGAACTTCAGCCAGTACACCGGCTTTTTCGCAGGAGCGCTTGAAACGACGCAGAGCTACGTCGAAGGGTTCGTTCTCTTTTACTTTGACGGCTGGCATCCAGAGCTACCTTCATTCATTACCGGGGTCAACATCCTCGTGGCAAAAGAGCACTTGAAGACGTCGGTTTTTAAGGGTTGCGGATGTTAACCCCTCATCGACCGGAATGCAAAGCCTCTGATCGAAAACCGCTAGTCGGGGCATCCCGTGGCGACTATTATGCGCGCCTTCGAATTCAGCCTAAACAAGGCGCAAACCCATGCTAGTACTGGGATTAGAAACCTCCTGCGACGAAACCGGTGTCGCATTATATGACAGTGAACGCGGCCTGCTGGCCGACGCGCTGTTCAGCCAGATCGACCTGCACCGCGCCTATGGCGGGGTCGTGCCGGAGCTGGCCTCGCGTGACCACGTCAAGCGCATGCTGCCCTTGATTCGTCAGGTGTTGGCCGAAGCTGACTGTGTGCCAACCGAAATCGACGCCATCGCCTACACCGCGGGTCCTGGCCTGGTCGGTGCCTTGTTGGTGGGCGCTTCCTGTGCTCAGGCGCTGGCCTTCGCCTGGGGTATTCCGGCGCTGGGTGTGCACCACATGGAAGGTCACTTGCTGGCGCCGATGCTGGAGTCGCAACCGCCCGAATTCCCGTTCGTCGCTTTGTTGGTGTCTGGCGGTCATACGCAGCTGGTTCAGGTCGACGGGATCGGTCAATACACGCTCTTGGGCGAAACTCTCGACGATGCCGCCGGTGAGGCTTTTGACAAGACCGCGAAGATGATGGGTCTCAATTATCCGGGTGGCCCGGAAATCGCGCGCCTGGCAGAGCAAGGGGTTGCAGGACGTTTCACGTTCCCGCGCCCGATGTGCGACCGTCCGGGCCTGGCTTTCAGTTTCAGTGGCTTGAAAACCTTCGCCCTGAACACCTGGCAGCAGAGTGTCAGCGCCGGGGACGACAGCGAGCAAGCCCGTTGCGACATCTCGCTGGCGTTCCAGCAGGCCGTGGTGGAGACTTTGACCATCAAGTGCAAGCGTGCCCTGAAACAGGCCGGTATGAAGCGTCTGGTGATCGCTGGCGGCGTCAGCGCCAACAAGGCACTGCGTACTTCACTGGAGAAAATGCTCGGGGACATGAAGGGCGATGTGTTTTACGCCCGTCCGGAGTTCTGTACCGACAATGGCGCGATGATCGCGTTTGCCGGCTGCCAGCGCTTACAGGCCGGTCAGCATGAAAGCCTGGCGATCAGCGTGCAGGCGCGTTGGCCGATGGAGCAATTGTCGGCGCTGTGATGATGTGCGGGATGAGCGGCGCTCATGCCCGGTATTTAAAAATGCCGTTCGCGCCCGGCAAACAGGTCGCGTAGATTGCCCCGATGGCGCCAGACGATCAGCCCCGTGAGTGCGCTCATGGGCAGCAATGCCGCCGGTTCTTGCCAGGCCAGTAGCGGCAGGGTCAGCGGTGTGGCGATCAAGGCTGCCAGTGAGCTGGTGCGAGTCAGGTAGAACGTCAGCAGCCAGGCGCAGACTGCCAGCAGTGCGGCGGGCGGGTAGAGCCCCAGCAGCATGCCGGCGGAGGTGGCGACACCCTTGCCGCCGCGGAAACGAAAGTACAGCGGGAACAGGTGACCGATGACGGCACAGACGCCGATCCAGGCCTGCTCCTGAAGCGAAAGGCCCGCAACGCCGGCGATAAGTACGGGCAGCAGGCCTTTGAAGAGGTCCCCGGTCAAGGTCAGGACGGCGAGTTTTTTGCCGGCCAGGCGCAACATGTTGGTGGCACCGGCATTGCCCGAGCCACTCATTCGCGGATCGGGGTTACCGGTCAGGCGGCTGAGCAAAATGGCGAAGGACAGAGAGCCGAGCAGGTAGGCGAGGGTCGCCAGTAACCAAAACATGCTAACTATTCCGGGCGAGGACGCCCTGATTCTAACGGCGCATTGCGCCCTTGTCGTGCAGCGGAGAAAAGTGCTTGGACAGAGTGTTTATCGAGGGCCTGGAAGTCGACACCGTGATTGGTGCCTACGATTGGGAGCGAGGCATCCGACAGTGCTTGCGTCTTGATCTGAGCTTCGCCTGGGACAATCGTCCGGCCGCCGCCGGTGATGACCTGACGCTGGCGCTCGATTACGCCAGTGTGTCGTCGCGTATCCAGGCTTTTGCCGAGCAGGCGCAGTTCCAGCTGGTCGAGACCTTCGCCGAGCGTCTGGCTGAAGTGCTGATGAGCGAATTCAGCATCACCTGGATGCGCCTCAAGCTGACCAAGCCAGGTGCCATCCCGGCTGCCACAGGTGGTGTGGGCGTGGAGATCGAGCGCGGATGTCGCTGACTCAGGTGTTTCTCGGGCTCGGTAGCAATATCGAGCGCGAATCCCATTTGCAGGCTGGCCTGGAAGCCCTGACAGGTTTTCTGGTGGATATACGCTGCTCGGCGGTGTTCGAAAGCCAGCCGGTGGGGATCAAGAGCGGGCCGTTCTTCAATTTTGTGGTGTCGGCATTTACCGATTTGCCGCTGATGGAACTGGATCGCCGGCTGAAATTCATCGAGGCGGACAATGGCCGTTATGCGCCGGACCGCAAAGGTTTGCCGCTGGATATCGACGTTTTGCTGTTCGGTGATCTGGTGGGCAACTTCGATGGCTTGATCCTGCCGCGGGCAGAAATTCTGAAAAACGCCTTTGTGCTGTGGCCGTTGTCGCTGATCGCACCGGATCGCGTGCATCCGGGTGTAGGCAAGAGCTTTGCCGTGTTGTGGCGCGAGGCGCAGATTGATCAGGTGTTGGCACCGGTGGCGTTTGAGTGGCGCGGTGAGCAGTTGACCCCTTCAGAATTGTTGTGATGCTGATGACGCCTTCGCGAGCAAGCCCGCTCCCACATTTGATTTGTGTACGACGCAGATTCAATGTGGGAGCGGGCTTGCTCGCGAAGCTTTTTCAGGCGGACGCCGCCTCTTTGTAAGTCTTCAATGCCTTGAGCCGCTCTCGCTTGATCGCCTCACCCAGCTCCGGTCCTTTGAATCCGTTCTCCAGCAATGGCTGGACCGCCACGGTCCGAGCAGCATTCGCCGCTCCCCGCAAATAATCCGCTTGTGGATAACTTCGCTGCTCCAGCCCTTTGCGTCCGCGCGCGTCCATCTCGCACGCCGCGATAAATTCCTCGAACCGCTGCGGCCGACGGTAAACGTCAAAACTTTGCAGCAACTCCAGCAGCGTCGACGGCTTCAGCTCCAGGGCGCGATGGCCGTGGGTGTGATATTTGCCCACCAGTAGTGCCAGCTCCTGACAGTCCTTCGGCGCCTTGAAGCGTTCGTTGACCGCTTTGATCAGCTTCAAGCCCTTGTGCTCATGAGCAATGTGTCGCGGCCACTCCTCCTCGGGCGTCAGTCCCTTGCCGAGGTCATGCAGCAGACAGGCCCAGCGCACTGTGAGTGGTTGTTTGTGCCGTGCCGCTTGCTCCAGCACGCTCAAAGTGTGCACGCCCGTGTCGATTTCCGGGTGGTGGGCTTCCGGTTGCGGTACGCCAAACAGGGCATCGACTTCCGGCATCAATACCTTGAGAGCGCCACACTCTCGCAGCACCTCGATGAACACCTGTGGCTGATCTTCCATCAGGGCGCGGGAAATTTCCTTCCAGCTGCGTTCAGCGGTCAAGGCTTCAAGTTCACCTGATTCACTGAGTTGGCGCATCAGGTCCAGTGTCTCCGGCGCGACGGTGAAACCCAGCCCCGCATAACGAGCAGCGAAGCGAGCAACACGCAGAACCCGGAGCGGATCTTCGGCGAACGCGGGGGAAACGTGACGAAGCAAGCGCGCCTCGAGATCGCGCTGGCCGTGGTAAGGATCGGTCAGGTTCTGCTGATCGTCTTCGGCCATGGCATTGATGGTCAGGTCACGACGGATCAGGTCTTCTTCGAGGGTGACTTCGGGGCTGGCGTGAAAGGTAAAGCCGCCGTAACCGCGTCCGCTTTTGCGCTCGGTCCGGGCGAGGGCGTATTCCTCACCGCTTTTGGGGTGAAGAAAAACCGGGAAATCCGCACCCACCGGGCGAAAACCCTTGGCGAGCATTTCTTCAGTGGTGGCGCCAACCACAACCCAGTCGATGTCTGTGACAGGCTTGCCTAGCAGGCGATCGCGTACCGCGCCGCCGACTTTATAAATCTGCATAAAAAACCTCCGTTAGCCCGACAGAATAACCTTTGCGTCGAACCTCCGGAGGCACAAACAGGATCAAAGATGGATGACAGCCAGGTCCAGCCGGCCGTAGTCCCCTTCGCTGTGTTCACCTCTGGGCGGAACATGATGGGTTTTCATCACCTGGTCCCCTTGCAGGGTTTCCAGATGAATATCGAAGCCCCAGAGTCGGTGCAGGTGTTTGAGCACTTCCTCGGTGGACTCGCCCAGCGGTTTGCGGTCGTGTTGCTGGTGACGCAAGGTCAGCGAGCGGTCACCACGCCGGTCGATGCTGTAGATCTGCACGTTGGGTTCACGATTACCGAGGTTGTACTGCGCCGCCAGGGTTTCACGGATGATGCGGTAGCCACCTTCGTCATGAATGGCCGGGACCAGCAGATCGTCCTTCTGATCGTCATCAAGAATGCTGAACAGCTTCAGATCACGGATCACCTGGGGTGACAGGTACTGCAGGATGAAGCTTTCATCCTTGAAGCTGCTCATGGCGAACTTGATGCTCGACAGCCAGTCGGTGCCGGCAATCTCAGGGAACCAGCGGTAGTCCTCTTCGGTCGGGTGTTCACACATGCGGCGAATGTCCCGGTACATGGCAAAGCCGAGGGTGTAGGGGTTGATGCCATTGTAGTAGGGGCTGTCGAAGCCAGGTTGATAGACCACGCTGGTGTGGGACGTCAAAAACTCCATCATGAACCCGTCGGTCACCAGGCCTTCGTCATACAGGTCGTTCATCAGGGTGTAATGCCAGAACGTGGCCCACCCCTCGTTCATCACCTGAGTCTGACGTTGCGGGTAGAAATACTGAGCGATCTTGCGCACGATCCGCACGATTTCCCGCTGCCATGGCTCCAGCAGTGGTGCGTGTTTTTCGATGAAGTAGAGGATATTTTCCTGAGGTTCGGCGGGGAAGCGCGCGTTGTCCTTGTCACTGTACTTGTCCGCACCTTTTGGAATGGTCCGCCACAGATCGTTGATCTGTTTCTGCAAATGCTCTTCCCGATCCTTTTGCCGGCGACGTTCTTCTTCGGCGGAAATCGGATAGGGGCGTTTGTAGCGATCGACCCCATAGTTCATCAGGGCGTGGCAGGAATCCAGCAGGTCCTCGACCGCGTCGATACCGTGGCGCTCTTCGCACTGCATGATGTATTGCTTGGCGAAGACCAGGTAATCGATGATCGAGCTGGCGTCAGTCCAGGTGCGGAACAGGTAGTTGCCTTTGAAAAAGCTGTTATGCCCGTAGCAGGCATGGGCGACGACCAACGCCTGCATGCAGATGGTGTTTTCTTCCATCAAATAGGCGATGCACGGGTCCGAGTTGATCACGATCTCGTACGCCAGCCCCATCTGGCCGCGAGAGTAGGATTTTTCGGTACTGAGGAAGTGTTTGCCGTAGGACCAATGGTGATAACCCAGCGGCATGCCGACGGAGGCGTAGGCGTCCATCATCTGCTCGGCGGTGATCACTTCGATCTGGTTAGGGTAAGTATCGAGCGCGTAGCGAGCCGCCAGACGACTGATTTCTTTGTCGTAGGCCTGAATCAGCTCGAACGTCCATTCGGAGCCGGTGGAAATGGGTTGGCGCTTCTGCTCTTTGGCGGTCATGTCACTAACCTGCGCTGGAAGAGTTCACGGAAGACCGGATAGATATCGCCGGCCGAGACCAGTTGTTGCTGGGCAAAAGTGTCTGAGAAGGCTTCGGCGATGCGTTCGTACTCGAACCACAGGGCCTGATGTTCGCGCGGGGTGATCTCAACGTAAGTGTAGTACTGCACGAACGGCATGATCTGGTTGATCAGAATGTCGCGGCAGATTGGCGAGTCGTCGTTCCAGTTATCGCCGTCGGAGGCCTGGGCGGCATAGATGTTCCATTCATTGCTCGGATAGCGTTCGGCCATGATTTCCTGCATCAGTTTCAAGGCGCTGGAAACGATGGTGCCGCCGGTTTCGCGAGAATAGAAAAACTCTTCCTCATCCACTTCCCGGGCGCTGGTGTGATGGCGGATGAACACGACGTCGATCTTGTCGTAGTTACGCTTGAGAAACAGGTACAGCAGGATAAAGAAACGCTTGGCGATGTCCTTGGTCGCTTGGGTCATGGAGCCGGACACGTCCATCAGGCAGAACATCACCGCTTTGGAACTGGGGTTGGGTTGTTTGATGAGCAAGTTGTACTTGAGGTCGAAGGTATCGAGGAACGGTATGCGATGAATCCGCGCACTGAGTTTTTCGATTTCTGCTTCGATTTTCTGAATATCGCCGAAGTTGTCTGGCTCTTCCTGCTTCAGGCGCAGAAGTTCTTCTTTGGCTTCGCGTAATTTTGCCCGGCTGCTGCCAGACAGGGCGATTCGCCGTGCATGGGCCGAGCGCAAGGTGCGGATGATGTTGATCCGCGACGGATTGCCCTCGTTACTGATCCCGGCACGAACGGTCTTGAAGGTGTCGGTACCGGTCAGGTTGCGCTTGACCAGGTTCGGCAGCTCAAGGTCCTCGAACATGAATTCGAGGAATTCCTCCTGAGTGATCTGAAAGACGAATTCGTCCATCCCTTCGCCTGAGTTGCCGGCCTTGCCGGGGCCTCTGCCACCGCCACCTCCGGGCGGGCGGGCAATGTGCTCGCCGCTGGTGAATTCCTTGTTGCCCGGGTGCACGACGGTCTGCTTGCCACCGCGACCGTGGTGAAGCACCGGCTCGTCAATGTCGCGACCGGGGATGCTGATCTGTTCGCCGTGCTCCATATCGGTAATGGAGCGCCGACTGACCGCCTCTTCGACAGCCTTTTTGATGTGATCACGGTAACGCCGCAGAAACCGCTGACGGTTCACCGTGCTCTTGTTCTTGCCATTGAGACGTCGGTCGATCACATAGCTCATGACTGCTCCTTAGAAGCTGTCCTGAAAGGGGCGAGCGGTTATGCAGCATCGACCGAGCCAAGGGATGTTCACACTCCCCCAAGCGCTTTTGGACGCTGCCTGAACCTCGCTACCGACTTTCGAACACCTTCCAGAGGTCTGTGTAACAGAAAATGCGTACACAGGCCTCTGGCTGACGACAACCGGTCTGACCGGCAGCGGGTTATTGTGATTTTCTGACCCGCAGGTACCACTCGGACAGCAGTCGAACCTGTTTGTCGGTGTAGCCCCGCTCGACCATCCGTGTGACGAAGTCGTTGTGCTTCTGCTGGTCCTCTTTGCTGGCCTTGGCGTTGAAGCTGATGACGGGCAGGAGGTCCTCGGTGTTGGAGAACATTTTCTTCTCGATGACCACCCGCAGTTTTTCGTAGCTGAGCCAGGTCGGGTTCTTGCCGTTGTTATTGGCCCGGGCGCGCAGTACGAAGTTGACGATTTCGTTGCGGAAATCCTTCGGATTGCTGATGCCGGCCGGTTTTTCGATTTTCTCCAGTTCTTCGTTCAGCGCTACGCGGTTGAGGATCTCGCCGGTTTCCGGGTCGCGGTATTCCTGGTCCTGGATCCAGAAGTCGGCGTACAGCACATAGCGATCGAAGATGTTCTGGCCGTACTCGCTGTAAGACTCGAGGTAGGCGGTCTGGATTTCCTTGCCGATGAACTCGATATAACGCGGTGCAAGGTACTCCTTGAGGAAGCGGAGATAGCGTTCGCGGGTTTCCGCCTGGAATTGTTCCTGTTCGATCTGTTGTTCCAGCACGTAAAGCAAGTGCACCGGGTTGGCGGCGATTTCGTGCGGATCGAAGTTGAACACTTTCGACAGGATCTTGAACGCGAAGCGGGTCGACAGGCCGTTCATGCCTTCGTCGACACCCGCGTTGTCGCGGTATTCCTGGATCGACTTGGCCTTCGGATCGGTGTCCTTGAGGTTTTCGCCGTCATACACGCGCATCTTGGAGTAGATGTTGGAGTTTTCCGGCTCTTTCAGTCGCGAGAGTACGGTGAACTGGGCAAGCATCTTCAGGGTGTCAGGCGCGCAGTGAGCCTTGGCCAGGGAACTGTTGAACAAGAGCTTGTCGTAGATCTTCACTTCGTCGCTGACCCGCAGGCAGTACGGCACTTTGACGATGTAGATCCGGTCGATGAAGGCTTCGTTGTTCTTGTTGTTGCGGAAGGTGTGCCATTCCGATTCGTTGGAGTGGGCCAGCAGGATCCCGGTAAACGGAATCGCCCCCAGACCTTCGGTACTGTTGTAGTTGCCTTCCTGAGTGGCGGTCAGCAGTGGGTGCAGCACCTTGATCGGTGCCTTGAACATTTCAACGAATTCCATCAGGCCCTGGTTGGCCCGGCACAGTGCGCCCGAGTAGCTGTAGGCGTCGGCGTCGTTCTGCGGGAATTCTTCGAGTTTGCGGATATCGACCTTGCCCACCAGCGCCGAGATGTCCTGGTTGTTTTCATCTCCCGGCTCGGTTTTGGCCACGGCGATCTGGTTGAGGATCGACGGATAGAGCTTCACCACACGGAACTGGCTGATGTCGCCGCCGAATTCGGCCAGGCGTTTGGTAGCCCATGGCGACATGATGGTGTTGAGGTAGCGCCGTGGAATGCCGAAGTCTTCCTCGAGGATCGCGCCATCTTCGGTGGCGTTGAACAGACCCAGAGGCGACTCGAATACCGGCGAGCCCTTGATCGCGTAGAAGGGCACTTTTTCGATCAGTTGTTTCAGCTTTTCGGCCAGGGACGATTTACCGCCACCCACAGGGCCGAGCAGATAAAGAATCTGTTTCTTCTCTTCCAGGCCCTGAGCGGCATGGCGGAAATACGACACGATCTGGTCGATGCATTCTTCCATCCCGTGGAAGTCTTCAAAGGCCGGATAGCGGCGGATTACCTTGT
The DNA here is from genome assembly GCF_019947405.1 of Pseudomonas sp. GL-B-26. NCBI lineage: Bacteria > Pseudomonadati > Pseudomonadota > Gammaproteobacteria > Pseudomonadales > Pseudomonadaceae > Pseudomonas > Pseudomonas sp. GL-B-26. The sequence goes on from NZ_JAGYGJ010000015.1 coordinate 85,926, forward strand.
TGGAAAAGATTCGCGACAGCCTCGAGTTGGCCGAGGTGTCGAGAAGCTCCGGTTCACCGATGGCCAGTAACAGACGCTCGGCGGCGGAGGCGTAGGCGCTGCGGTCGCTTTTGCACAGCTCAAGATACTCTTGCAGCGAGAGTTCTTCCTGGCGTGTGGACTCGAAGCGTTGTTGGAAGTGGCTAAAGATACTCATGACGTCACCTCGCTCGATACGTGGAGCCGACGCCGGATCATTCAGTCGATGCTGGCAGCGACCGAATATGCAGTCGCTGTTTACCCCCCAGAACTCTTTCGAAGCTGACTACCCCGAAAGCTACTCCCGATGACCCGCGCGCCGGTGTACCGGCTCTCCCCTGTTTTGGATGGCCTGCGCTTAAGGATAGTTGGGAATTCGGGAGGTAAAGGCGAGATACGTAATTAGTTGTGGCAGACCGTTCGTCTGCCACCGCGCGAGCCCGCGGGGGCCGGGGCTTGCGCGTTACAAAAAAATTATTCGGAAGTGCCTTGCGCCGTTTCCGAAGGATAAGTCGTACGCCACAGCTCAAAACCGCCATCCATACTGTAGACGTCGGAGAAGCCCTGACTAATGAGGTAAGCGGCGGCGCCCTGGCTGGAATTGCCGTGATAGCAGACCACCACCGTCGGTGCGTCGAGGTCGGCGCCTTGGATGAAGGCGTGCAGCGAATGGTTATCCAGATGCTTCGAGCCGGCGATGTGCAGTGCGGCAAAGGTCGCTGGGTCGCGAACATCGACCACCACTGCGCCTTGTTCGCGCAGGGCCTGGGCCTGTTCTGGGGGGATACGTTTGAATTCGCTCATGGCGGGCTCCTGTGGCTCGGCTGAAAGCGCAGTCTAGCGCGGGGCGCTGGCTGACGATGGTTCGGGGGTAAGTGCGGCGACTGGCGGCAGGGCAAGGCCATGCTCGTCGCATTTGCAAGACAGGCGTTCACCGCTGTCGACATTCATGAGGGTCAGGGCGCCACCCCAGACACAACCGGTGTCGAGGGCCGAGATGCCCGGCTCATTGCATCGGCCTTCCAGTGCGGCCCAGTGGCCGAAGATGATTTTCAGGCCCTTGGTCTTGCGCTCTTTGTGCTGAAACCAGGGTTTGTAGCCCGGTGGCGCATTGTCGAGGCCTTCCTTGCTTTTGAGGTCAAGCTTGCCCTCGGCGGTACAAAACCGCATGCGGGTGAAATAGTTGGTGATCACCCGCAGGCGTGTCACGCCTTTGAGGTCGTTGTCCCATTTCGCCGGATCGTTGCCGTACATGCCATCGAGGTAGGGCGGCAACAGGTTGTCATCGCGCAATGCAGTCTCGACTTCGGCGGCATACTTCAAGGCCTTGCGCAGTGACCACTGGGGCGGAATGCCAGCATGTACCAGGGCGACATCGCGCTGTTCGTCGTAATGCATGAGCTTTTGCTGACGCAGCCACTCCAGCAGCTCCGCGGAATCGGGCGCTGCGAGAATCTCGAGCAGGGTGTCGGACTTCTTCAGGCGTTCGATGTTTTTTCCGGCCGCCAGCAAGTGCAGGTCATGGTTGCCGAGCACGCACACCAGCGATTCGCGGATGCTATAGAGGAAGCGCAAGGTGTCCAGGGACTGCGGGCCACGGTTGACCAGATCGCCGACCAGCCACAGACGATCCTGTGTCGGGTCGAAGGCGACCTGCTTGAGCAGGCATTGCAATGCTTGAAGACAGCCTTGCAGATCGCCGACGGCATACGTTGCCATCAGTGCAGGGCTCCGGGCACCGCCAGACGGAATGGGGCGATGATGGCGTCGAAGTGTTTGCCGTCGTCGGCAACCATTTCATAAGTGCCCTGCATCGTGCCGACCTTGGAGGTCATGACGGTGCCGCTGCTGTAGGTGTGGCTCTCGCCCACCTCGATCAACGGTTGCTGGCCAACAACGCCGGCTCCGCGAACCTCTTCGACATGCCCGTCACCGTCGGTGATCACCCAGTGCCGTGACAACAGCTTGGCCGGTAGCTCGCCATTGTTGTGCACGGTGATGGTGTAGGCGAAGGCAAAGCGGTTTTGCTCGGGTTGCGATTGTTCTGCCAGATAGCGGGTGACGACGCTGACGTCGACCTGGTAACGAGGATCGGACATGCAAGAGGCCTTAAACGAAGCGGAACGCGGGGCGTAGCTGATAGAACTCAGTCTAGGCCAAGTATCGGGTAGTAAACCAGACATGAAGGCTGGTGTCCTACCCGATAACGCTCATTGCCTGTCAGTCGGCGGCGGGTGTCTGTAGGACTTGTTCGCTGAGCTTGTCGGCCAGGCGCACGAAGGCGGCCAGATCGAGCTGTTCGGGGCGCAGGCTGCCATCAACGCCAGCGGCTTCGATTTCAGCGTTGCTCAGCAGCAGCTTGAGGGTATTGCGCAGGGTCTTGCGGCGCTGGTTAAAGGCTTCGCGCACGACGCGCTCCAACAACTTGTGATCCTTGGCCGGGTGCGGCAGCACCGCGTGAGGCACCAGGCGCACGATAGCCGAATCGACTTTGGGCGGCGGATTGAACGCGCCGGGGCCAACGTTGAACAGATGCTCAACCCGGCAGTGATACTGAACCATGATCGACAAGCGACCCCAGTCACCACCACCAGGGCCTGCTGCCAGGCGCTCGACCACTTCTTTTTGCAGCATGAAGTGCATGTCGCGAATCAGGCTGGCGTTATGCAGCAGGTGAAAAATCAGCGGCGTAGAGATGTTGTACGGCAGGTTACCGACCACCCGCAGGCTGTTCGGCGCAGCGTTCAGGCTGTTGAAGTCGAACTTCAGTGCGTCGCCCTGATGCAGGTTGAAGTTGCTCTTGCCGGCGAATTGCTGGTTGAGGATCGGGATCAGATCCTTGTCCAGTTCCACCACGTCCAGCTGGGCACCGCTGTTAAGCAGGCCTTCAGTCAGCGCACCCTGGCCAGGGCCGATTTCCAGCAAGTGGTCTTCAGGCTTGGCGCGAATGGCGCGCAGGATGCGGTCGATAACGCCGGCATCGTGCAGGAAGTTCTGGCCGAAGCGCTTGCGCGCACGGTGTTGGTAATGCTCGGTCATAAACGGGTCTCGGCCATCTGGTAGGCGGTTTCCAGGGCGACTTGCAGGCTGCCGGTATCGATTTTGCCGCTGCCGGCCAGGTCCAGGGCAGTGCCGTGGTCGACCGATGTGCGGATGATCGGCAAGCCGAGGGTCACGTTGACTGCCGCGCCGAAGCCTTTGTACTTCAGCACAGGCAGGCCCTGGTCGTGGTACATCGCCAGCACTGCATCGCAGTGCTCCAGATATTTGGGGGTAAACAGAGTGTCGGCGGGCAGGGGGCCACGAAGGTCCATTCCTTCACCGCGCAGGCGCTCTAATGTAGGTTCGATGATGTCGATTTCTTCATGGCCCAGGTGTCCGCCTTCGCCGGCATGGGGGTTGAGCCCACAGACGAGGATGCGTGGCCGGGCAATGCCGAATTTTTCTTGTAGATCGGCGTGCAGGATTCGCGTGACCCGTTCCAGACGCTCCGGCGTGATCGCATCGGCAATCTCGCGAAGAGGCAGGTGAGTGGTGACCAGCGCCACGCGCAATCCGCGAGTGGCGAGCATCATCACCACTTGTGCGGTATGGGTCAGGTCGGCGAGAAATTCTGTGTGCCCGGAAAAGGCGATCCCGGATTCATTGATCACGCCCTTGTGCACAGGGGCCGTGATCATGCCCGCAAAATGCCCGTCCAGGCAGCCTTGGCCAGCTCGAGTCAGGGTTTCGAGAACGAAAGCCGCATTGGCCTTGTCCAGTTGCCCGGCGGTGACCTTGGCGTTGAGCGGTGTATCCCAGACATACAGGCTGTTGGCTGGCGCGGGTACATCCGGCCAGTTGTCCGGGTTTACCGGCAGCAAATCGACAACCACACCCAGCTGCACGGCCCGCTCAAGGAGCAGGTCGCGGCTGGTAATGGCAATCAGGGGATGTGGCTGGGCTTGCGAGGCGAGCAGCAGGCACAGGTCAGGACCTATGCCGGCCGGTTCGCCGGGTGTCAGCGCGAAACGTTTGGGTTTCACTGCGCTGCCTGGTCTGCACCAGGGAGTTTGATCTCTACGTACGCTTCGTCACGGATCTGACGCAGCCAGGTTTGCAGTTCTTCGTCGTATTTGCGGTTACGCAATACGGTCATTGCTTGCTGCTCACGAGCCTGGGTGGTGCTGTCAGTGGCGCGACGGCCAAGGACTTCCAGAACGTGCCAGCCATATTGGGTCTGGAATGGCTTGGACAGCTGACCTTGTGGGGTCTTGGCCATCACTTCACGGAATTCAGGCACCAGTGCATTCGGGTCGATCCAGTTCAGGTCGCCGCCGTTGAGGGCGGAACCCGGATCTTCCGAGAAGCTTTTCGCCAGTTCGCCGAAATCTTCGCCCGCTTCGATACGGGAGTAGAGCGATTGAGCCAGGGCTTTGGTTTTTGCTTCGTCGCGGATCGGGCTAGGTTTGACCAGGATATGGCGCACATGCACTTCATCGCGTGTCTGGGTCTCACCGCCACGCTTGTCGAGGATCTTCAGGATGATGAAGCCGCCCGGTGTGCGCATTGGCTGGGTAATGTCGCCGACAGCCATAGTGCCCAGCATGCGATCGAACGGAGGTGGCAATTGACCGGCTTTACGCCAGCCCATGTCGCCACCTTCCAGTGCGGTTTCGCTGGCGGATTTGGCGATTGCCAACTGACCGAAGTCAGCGCCTTGCTTGAGCTGCTGGTAAACCGCGTCTGCCTGTTTGGCTGCGTTCTGAATCGCGTCGGAGTTGGCGCTTTCCGGCGTAGGAATCAGGATGTTGGCCAGGCGGAATTCTTCGGACAGCTGCATTTTGCCAAGGTCGGAAGCGAGGAAGTTCTTCACTTCCTGTTCGGAAACCTGAATACGCTCGGCCACACGACGCTGACGCACACGACTGATGACCATCTCGCGGCGAATCTGGTCGCGTGCGTCGTCGTAAGACAGACCGTCGCGAGTCAGGGCGGCGCGAAATTGTTCAATCGACATGTTATTGCGCTGGGCAATGGTGCCGACAGCCTGGTTCAGTTCTTCATCGGTAATGCGGATACCGGAGCGTTCGCCGATCTGCAGTTGCAGGTTTTCGACGATCAGACGTTCAAGTACCTGCTGATCCAGCACGTTGGCCGGCGGTACGGCAGAACCACGCTTGGCGATGGTTTGCTGAACTTCATGAACGCGTTGGTCCAGTTGGCTCTGCATGACCACGTCGTTGTCGACAATGGCCACCACTTTATCGATGGACTGCACCGCGGCGTTCGCCGCGGTACCCAGGAACAGCGCGCCCAGCATCAGCGGGCGCAGACAATCAGAAAGCTTGGTCTTCACGTTCACGATAACCTTGGATGCCTTTGTCGAGGAAGCTCTCTACTTTGGCGCCGGTGAGGCCGCCGAGTCCCTTCAGAACAATTTGTAGGAAGATGCCGTGGTCGCCTTTTTCGTTTTCCGGGGCGTTCTGACTGAATTCGTCATAGCTGACCCAGTAACGGTTGATCAGGCGCAGTTTCCAGCAGCAGTTGTCGTACTCGAAACCACCGAAAGCTTCCAGGGTACGGTTACGGTTGTAGTCATACTGCCAGCGGCTGATGGCGTTCCATTGCGGCACGATCGGCCAGATCACCGAGAAATCGTGCTGCTCAATCTTGTAGTAGTCCTTCACGTAGCCAGGTTGGCCTGGGGTGCCGTAGTCACCACCGCCGACTTGCCATTTACCGGTGTTCTGGTCGTAACGGACCTGGTCATTACGATAGCGATAGCCGGCGTTGATGACCTTGTTCGGGTTGTCTTCAGGCTGGTAGTGGAACATCGCGCTGCCGGAGCGAGGGCTGCGGCTGTCAGGGTCCCAGTTGTAATCGGCCGTGGTGCGCCAATCGCGGTTCCAGCGATATTCGTATTCCAGCGCATAAGGCGAGACATTAGCATGCGCGTCGTCGCGGGTTTTTGCATCGATACCCGGCAACTGGACTTCGCGGTCCTTGAAGTACAAGGCCTGGCCGACGCTGATGCGTTGACGTTCGAAGCCATTTTCTTCGATCCAGCGGTTGGTGATGCCCAGAGACAGTTTGTTCTCGTCGCCGACACGGTCGGAGCCGGAGAAGCGGTTGTCACGGAACAGCGACGCGTAGTTGAAGGTGTATTCGGTGGTGTCGAATACCGGAATGTCTTCCTGATCCGTTTCAGGGACGTACAGGTAGAACAGGCGCGGTTCGAGGGTCTGGCGATAGTTCTTGCCGAACCATTGGGTATTGCGATCGAAGTACAGGCCGCTGTCGATGCTTGCAATCGGCACGCCACGGTTCTGGCTGCTGCTGAAGGTGCCGTTGAGCTTTTGCTGCTCCGCGGTTTGCGCGTCAATCTGGCTTTTGCCGGTACCGTCCAGATCCAGTTGGTACTGGGTGTACTGGTACTTGAGAGATGGCTTCACGAAGCCATAAGTCCAGTCCAACGGTAGGCTGACACCCGGTTTGAGATTCAAACGGTCGCCATTGGCACGTGCCAGTCCCGTAACGTTGTTATCAAGGCGCGGTTCAACGGTACCGTCTTCGTTAACGAAGTTACCGTTCTTCAAATCACGGTCGAAGCGTACGACTTCTGTGTCGTAGTCGAAATTCAGGCCGCCAGGGTGAGTCGGCAACTGACCATTGAAAGTGATCTGCGGCAAGCGGTCGTACGGCGTAATGTCCGAAACGGTCGCGAGCTGATAAGCCTGTGCATTCAAGCGAGCGGTGTAGCTGTCACCACGATAGGTGACAGAACCCTGCTGGTTCACGAAGTCAGAGCTTTTTACCCCGATCTGATCGGTTTGCAGATCCTGGAAGTAATACGGATCGCTGATCTTGGTGTAATCGACTTGTGTCAGAACGCGCGAGTCGAGACCGCCCTTGTGCTGCCAGTTATACATGTAGCGGTTTTTCTGGTAGTCGGTCTGCTTGCTGCGGTCGGTATCTTCGTCGTTGAGGTACGCGGCGCCGAACTGACCTTCGCTGGACGGGGTCAGGTAACGGAATTCGCCTTCCATCAACAGCCCGTGCTTGCTCATGTAGCGCGGGTACAACGTGGCATCGTAGTTCGGTGCCAGGTTGAAGTAATACGGTGTGACCAGCATGAAGCCGGTATCGCTGCCGGTGCCGATGGTCGGTGGCAGGAAGCCGGACTGGCGACGGTCGTCGATCGGGAAATAGATGTACGGCGTGTATAGAACCGGAATGTCTTTGACCCGCAACGTCACGTTGGTCGCGGTACCGAAGCCGGTGGCCGGGTTCAAGGTGATGTTGTTGCCCTTGAGCTGCCAGGCGTTGCTGTCCGGTTCGCACGTGGTGTACGTACCATCCTTGAGGCGGATGATCGCGTTCTCGGCACGTTTGGCGTACAGCGCATTACCGCGGATACGGGATTTGTGCATCACGTATTCGGCGTTGTCGACCTTGGCTTCACCGGTGTCGAGCTGCACGTCGGCGTGGTCGCCCACGATCAGAGCGCCGTTGTCGCGAACACGGACGTTACCGCTCAGTTCGCCACGGCTCTCGGCCTGGTAGAGGTTTGCTTCGTCGGCTTCGACCTGCATGCTGCCCTGACGCATGACCACATCACCCGCCAGGGTCGCGACCTGCTCATCCTGCTTATAGCGAGAGGCTTTGGCGCCGAGAAAGGTCGGAGCGTCACTTTTATTCGTCTTGTCATTCATGCCAGGACGAATCGGTTCGATATAGGAACCAGCGCAGTAAGGACCGGTTTCGGCCAATTGCGCGGCAGTGAGCTTCTCGCGCGGAACCCAATCGAGGTGGCTGTAGTCTTCGCTACGCGACTTCAGGCCGCGGCCCTTGGATTCGGTCACCAGCACAGGTTTTGCGCCGGTGTCTTGACTTAAACCGCTGTCAGCCGGAGTCTCGCCGCTCGTGCTTGCCGCCGCACTGCCGTCATGGACGGGGCGAGGTGGTAGCGCAGCTGCTGGAGATTTTGGCGCACAGTTCCAGGCACCCGAAGCAGAGACTGAGCAGTCATACTGTTCCGCGGCGACCACGAACGAAGTGGCTAGAGGTTGCAGGGCCAGCAGACTGCCGGTAACCAACAACGGAAATTTTTTACGAAACGCGGGGGATTTCAATGCCATCTTATTAGTCCGGGCTTCCTGCGTGCCATCTGCCCGCGGTGTGGGCCGCACGCCTCTCGATGGTCTGAAAAAGATGCTGGATAATAAAGCATGACCCGCTTGACGGCTAGCGCCGTCGGAGACCCTTGCAATGCCTGACCAAGATGTACGTTTGCAACACCTGAAAGTTTGGCTCGATGAGCAATTGGCTGCCCTCTTTGCAGAACAGGACTGGGGCGTCGTACCCCCGGCCACGTTGACCGCGGCCAGCAGTGATGCGAGTTTTCGACGTTATTTCCGCTGGGAAGGCGAGGGCAGAAGCTTCGTCGTGATGGACGCGCCACCGCCCCAGGAAAACTGTAAACCCTTCGTGGATATCGCTTTTTTGCTGGCGAAATCCGGAATAAATGTTCCGCAAATTTATGCCGAAGACCTCGAACGTGGTTTTCTTTTGCTCAATGACCTGGGCAACAAGACTTACCTGGACGTGATCGACAGCGAAAATGCCGACGATTTGTTCAAGGATGCCCTGCAAGCGCTGTTGGCTTTTCAGCAGCTGCCGATGGTTGCACCGCTGCCAAGTTATGACGTGGCGCTGCTGCGTCGCGAGCTGGAATTGTTCCCTGAGTGGTACGTGAAGCGCGAGTTGGGCATCGAATTCGACTCGGCGCAGCAAATGCTCTGGCAGAACGTGACCGAGCTATTGATCGACAGCGCACTGGCCCAGCCCAAAGTGCTGGTGCACCGCGACTACATGCCGCGCAACCTGATGCTCAGCGAGCCCAATCCCGGCGTGCTGGATTTCCAGGATGCAGTCTATGGTCCGGTGACCTACGACGTGACCTGCCTGTTCAAGGATGCGTTCCTCAGCTGGCCCGAGGCGCGTGTGCGCGGTTGGCTGGAAGCCTACTGGCAGCAAGCGGGCGATCTCGGGATCCCGGTCCAGCCCGACTTCGAAGATTTCCTGCGTGCCAGTGACCTGATGGGTGTGCAGCGGCACCTGAAAGTGATCGGCATCTTTGCCCGCATCTGCCACCGCGACGGCAAGCCGCGTTATCTCGGTGATGTACCACGCTTCTTCGCTTATATAGACGCTGTGATCGCCCGCCGCCCTGAACTGGCCGAGCTGGATGTGTTGCTGCTGAGTCTGCGTGCTGGAGTGAATGCATGAAGGCAATGATTCTGGCTGCAGGGAAAGGCGAGCGCATGCGCCCGCTGACCTTGACCACGCCGAAGCCTCTGGTTCGCGCTGGCGGTATTCCGTTGATCGAGTATCACTTGAAGGCCTTGGCGGTGGCGGGGTTTACCGAGGTGGTGATTAACCATGCCTGGCTCGGCCAACTGATCGAAAACTACCTGGGTGATGGCTCGCAATACGGCGTACGTATTCAGTACTCGCCGGAAGGTGAGCCACTGGAAACCGGAGGCGGGATTTTCCGTGCGCTGCCGTTGCTGGGTGACGAGGCCTTTATGGTGGTCAACGGTGACATCTGGACCGACTACGACTTCAGCGTGTTGCACCAACCGATCACCGGGCTGGCGCATTTGGTGTTGGCGGATAACCCTGCCCATCACCCGACCGGCGATTTCAGTCTGATCGACGGGCAAGTACGCGACGGCCAACCGGACACTGCAACCCTGACCTACAGCGGCATCGCGGTCCTGCACCCGCAGCTGTTCGACGGTTGCTCCGCCGGCGCCTTCAAGCTTGCACCGCTGCTGCGCAAGGCCATGGCCGATGGACACGTCACCGGCGAGCGCTTGAATGGACATTGGGTGGATGTCGGCACTCACGAACGTCTGGCTGAAGTCGAAACCCTGTTAGAAGCGAGACGCTGACATGTTGTGGCCAGGGACTCTGATTGGAGCCGGAGCGGGCTTTTACATCGCCAGCATTCCGGGGGCCATGCTAGGCGCCTTGTTGGGGCAGGTGCTGGATCGGCACTTGCACATACAAAGCTGGGCGCACTTGCGAGAAAGGCTCGGTGGCCGCTCGGTGCTGCGCAACGATGAACTGCTGTTTGTATTGTTGGGACGGCTGGCCAAGTGCGATGGACGGGTGGTGGAAGGGCATATCCAGCAGGCCCGTCAGGAAATGCGCTCGCTGGACATGACCGAGTCGGCCCAGCGTCGGGCCATTGCGGCGTTTAATCGCGGCAAGTCGGGAGATGACCGGTTGCGCGGTTACCTGCGCCGCTTGAGTCATCAACCTCATGCCGCCGAAGGCGTCTTGCGCGCCTGTTGGCGGATGATCTGGGCCGATGGCCGCGCCGGTAGCGCTGAGCGAGAGCTGATCAGGCAGTGGGGTAAATGGCTGGGCTGGTCGTCACAACAGGTACGGGCTCTGTCGGCCGATTACGAGCAGCACAAGTTTGCACAGGCCAGCAGCGTGCTGACCTATCAAGATGCCCTGCGGCTTTTGGGCGTTTCGGCGACCAGTGAGCCGGCGCAGATCAAGCGTGCTTATCGACGCCTGCTGAGTCGCCATCACCCGGACAAGATCGCCGGCAGCGGTGCGACGGCGCTGCAGGTGCGCGAAGCCACTGACAAGACTCGCGAACTGCATAGCGCCTACACATTGATTCGCGAGCGGCGGGATTTTCGCTAGTGGCCGGGAAGATCAAAAGGTCGCAGCCTGCGGCAGCTCCTACAGGTGTACGCATAACCCGGTGTAGGAGCTGCCGCAGGCTGCGATCTTTTGCTTTTGCTTAATTCGCGGTCTGTGGACTCAACCAGCCCCGCACCCGACGGAACAGTTGCTCTTGCTCTGCATTGGAATTACCCGGCAAAGCCTTGAGCGAAACCTGACTGAACCCCGAAGTCTTCAAGCGTTTGCTGGCCTGTAAGCGTTCCAGCGCCAGGTTGCGGTCCAGCGGCCTATCCATATAGAAGATGTCTGCGGTGGGCAGCTTCAGGGTCGGTGTCAGTTCGGCCAGCTCTGGTTTGGCTTTCACCGGCATCTGAGCGGCGACCATCACAAACTTCTCCACTTGCGAGGGCTGCTTCTCGCTCAGGTAGCGCGCGGCCCAGTAAGCGCCAGTGCCATGCCCCAGCACGACAATGCTGCGAGCGCTTTGCTGTTCGGCGTAGGCGATCGCGGCGTCGATGCGGGCGAAGATTCGTTCAGCGTCGGCTTTGGCCTGTTCCTCGGTGGTTTCGGCGATCGCCTTGTCCGCCACCTCCGCTTCGCCGCCCGCCGCTTGTTCGATGGGCGCTGCGGTGGTCGAGTCTTTGCTGCCGGCGTCAGGGGCTTTTGGTGTGGGCGGCACTTCGACGATACGCGGCGCAATGGCATCGCTTTGCAGGTCCGGCAAGGTGATACTCAGGCTGCTCCACTCGGCGTCCGGCAATTTCCGTCTCAATGGACCGATTGCTTGCGGCCAGTCAACGGTTTCGCCGGCGCCCGGGATGATAATCACCGCGCCTTTGGGGGCGGCGGAATTGGCCGGTTTCCACAAGGCCAGAAACGTGTCGCTGCCCGCTTGCAGTTGCTGCTGTTCCTGAGCAGGGATCTGTCGCTCAAGTGCAGACGCTTCTTCCTGACTACGCTCAAGCAGCGGCTGGCGCTCGACCGGTTTTTCTTCGGCGGGTGTTTCCGTAGTGGCTGGCGCCGGGTCGGCGGCCTCGACAGAAAAGGCACAAGGCAGGATCAGCGACAGGCACAATGCTGGCAGTGCCAGGCGGTAGACAGGGGGCATCGGATATTCCAGGCCAGAAGTTATTCCGGCAGCCTAATGGGTTGGTCAGTATTTGTCAGTGTGTGAGATTTCGATGATGCGTTTTCGCTGCCTGTGGGTTATCGGCTGTTTGTGGTTTCCCTTGATGGGCTGGGCGGCTCCCGCGCCACCGGTGCATGTCGCGCAATTGTCCGTGGGCCAGCAGCAATGGCTGGCGCAACATGGCGAATTGCGCGTGGGGCTTGTGTTGCAAGTGCCCTACGCCCAATACGATCGCCGCTTGCAGCGTTTGTCCGGGGTCAATGTCGAGCTGATGAAGTGGCTGGCCAAGGCGCTTAAAGTCGAACTGAGCTGGCGCAACTTTCCCGACCTGGCGCAGCTGGAAGACGCCGCACGCGAGGGTGAAATCGACATCGCTCCGGGGCTGACCCAAACACCCGATGGCCTGCGGCTCTGGCAGTTTTCCGACCCGTATATGCGGGTGCCGCAACTGGTGGTCAGCGACCAGAAAAGCACCGGCGTGGTAGAGCTGGAAAAACTCGACAGCCAGACCCGCGTCGCCGTGCGCATGCCCGGCGCCACCGCCGATTACCTGCGCAGCAATTACCCGCACCTGAACCTTCAAGGCGTACCGATCGAGCGCCAGGCGCTGCAACTGTTGTTGAGTCAGCAGGCCAGTTACGCCGTGGTCGACGAAGCGCAGCTGGGGCGTTTGTCCGCCGAGCCAGAGTTCGCCGGTCTGGTGGTGGTGGGCGACATCGGCCTGCCGCAACTGTTGCGGGTGGCCACGCGCCGGGACTGGCCGGAACTGGCCGGCATCGTCGAAAGTGCGTTGCGGGCGATCCCGGCCAAGGACCTGGAGCAACTGCACAACCAATGGCTGCAACCCAAATACCCGCGGCTGACCGAGTCCCCGGGTTTCTGGCAAAACCTCTGTCTGTTGTTGGCGGTGGTGATGCTGAGCAGCATGGCCATCGTGTTCTGGCAGCGTCGGCAGCAGCACAGTCTTGAGCATCGTTTGCGGGCTGCGCGCGAAGACATTGCGCTGCGTGCCGCCAGCGAAGAAGCCTTGCGACTCACTCAGTTTTCCATCGATCAGAGCACCGTCGGCATCCTGTGGGTCAACTGGGACAGCCATGTGCGCTACGCCAATCGCGCGGCCGAAACCATGCTGGGTTATCCGGCGGGCGGGATCATTGATCGGCCGCTGATCGACTTCGAGCCCGGCTTGCACATGGACCGCTGGCTGAACCTGTGGAAACGCGCCCGGGCCAGTGAGGACGGCCCGCAAAGTTTTGAAACCAACTGCATACGGGCGGATGGCAGCAATCTGCCGGTGGATGTTTCGCTGAGCTTTTTGCGGTTTCGCGACGGAGAATACCTGGTGGTCTACCTCAACGACGTCACCGAGCGCCGTCGTGCATTGGCTGCGTTGCGGGAAAGCGAGGCGCGGCTGCAAGGGATCGCCGCCAACGTTCCAGGACTGGTCTTTCGTCTGGAACGGGCGCCGGTGACGGGGCAGATCGATTTTGCCTACATCAGTGAAGGCAGCGAGAGCCTGGTGGGTTACGCACCGGCCACCCTGGCCCATCGCGACAAAGGCCTGCGCAGCCTGGTGCACCCGGACGACAAGGCCAGTTATCACCAAACCCAGGACCATGCGCTGGATACTGACAGTGACTGGTCGTGGCAGGGACGGATTCTCACCCGATCCGGCGAACAGCGCTGGGCCGAGATCAAAGCCATCACCCGCCGACTCGAAGACGGCGCCTATGTCTGGGACGGGATCGTCTGGGACATCAGCGAGAGCAAGCGCATCGAACTGGAACTGGCCAGCTCTCGCGAGCAGTTGCGTGAGTTGTCCGCGCACCTGGAGAGTGTGCGGGAAGAGGAAAAGGCCCGCATCGCCCGGGAAGTTCACGACGAACTGGGTCAGATGTTGACCGTGCTGAAGCTGGAAACCTCCATGTGCGAACTGGCCTATGCGCAGCTCGACCCCGGTCTGAACGAACGCTTGAACAGCATGAAGCGACTGATCGCTCAGCTATTCCAACTGGTTCGCGATGTAGCCACGGCGCTGCGACCGCCGATTCTCGACGCCGGGATCGCCTCGGCCATTGAATGGCAGGCTCGCCGATTCGAGGCGCGCACGCAGATTCCGTGTCTGGTGCAGGTGCCGGAGAATCTGCCGGTGCTCAGTGATGCCAAGGCGATTGGCCTGTTCCGGATACTCCAGGAAGCGCTGACCAATGTCATGCGCCATGCCCAGGCGCATACTGTCGAACTGACATTGGCGCTGGAAGGCGACGAGTTGTGTCTGACCGTCAGCGATGATGGCGTAGGATTTGTCCCTGCCACCGGTAGAGCAACATCCTTCGGGGTGGTCGGCATGCGCGAGCGAGTGTTGATCATGGGCGGGCAGTTGTCGCTTGAGAGTGAACCGGGTGAAGGCACGACCCTGAGCGTGCGAGTGCCGCTGGATGAGGAGAAGTAAGTGATCCGTGTATTGGTAGCCGAAGACCACACCATCGTCCGCGAAGGCATCAAGCAATTGATCGGCCTGGCCAAGGATTTGCTGGTGGTAGGGGAGGCGAGCAATGGTGAGCAGTTGCTCGAGACCTTGCGCCATGTTCCCTGCGAAGTGGTTTTGCTGGACATCTCCATGCCAGGGGTTAACGGGCTGGAGGCGATTCCGCGGATTCGTGCGCTGAACAATCCGCCGGCGATTCTGGTGTTGTCGATGCACGACGAAGCGCAAATGGCCGCCCGTGCGTTGAAGGTTGGCGCCGCCGGTTATGCGACCAAGGACAGCGATCCTGCACTGCTGCTGACGGCGATCCGCAAGGTCGCGGCGGGCGGGCGCTACATCGACCCGGACCTGGCCGACCGCATGGTCTTCGAAGTCGGCCTGACCGATTCGCGGCCGTTGCACTCGTTGCTGTCCGAGCGCGAGTTCTCGGTGTTCGAGCGCCTGGCCCAGGGCGCCAACGTCAACGACATCGCCCAGCAACTGGCCTTGAGCAGTAAAACCATCAGCACCCACAAGGCGCGGCTGATGCAGAAGCTCAACATCACCTCCCTGGCGGAACTGGTGAAGTACGCGATGGAACACAAACTCCTCTAAAGGCTGTGCTCCTACAGGGATGAAGCGTCGCCATGTCCATTTGCGACATGCCCGACAACCTTCTTTTGCCCGTTCCTGCGGCTTGCAGCTTCAAGATTGCCGCTGCCCCTATCCAATCCCGCCATCCTTGTAGGGCAATCCCTACCCCCAACATTCCATCTGGCTGAGGTCATTCTCTCCTGCGCCCCGATTTGCGTGGTCGGCAGCGTCCACTAGGCTTAGTCCACAGCAGTCATCAACAACAAAGGTGTGGGTATGAGCCAGGTCGATTCAAGCGCAGGGGCCAGCGATATTCTGGTCAGCTTTCGTGGAGTACAAAAAAGCTACGACGGCGAGAACCTGATCGTCAAAGACCTCAACCTGGAGATTCGCAAAGGCGAATTCCTCACCTTGCTCGGGCCCTCCGGCTCCGGCAAGACCACCAGCCTGATGATGCTCGCCGGTTTCGAAACACCGACCGCAGGCGAAATCCAGCTGGCCGGGCGTTCCATCAACAACGTGCCGCCGCACAAGCGCGACATCGGCATGGTGTTCCAGAACTACGCGTTGTTCCCGCACATGACCGTTGCCGAGAACCTGGCGTTCCCGTTGACCGTGCGCGGTTTGAACAAGAGCGATGTCAACGACAAGGTCAAAAAAGTCCTGAGCATGGTTCAGCTCGATACCTTCGCCCAGCGCTATCCGGCACAACTGTCCGGCGGTCAGCAGCAGCGTGTGGCCCTGGCCCGCGCCCTGGTGTTCGAACCGCAACTGGTGCTGATGGACGAACCCCTCGGCGCACTGGACAAACAACTGCGCGAACACATGCAGATGGAGATCAAGCATCTGCACCAGCGCCTCGGCGTGACTGTGGTCTACGTGACCCACGACCAGGGCGAAGCCCTGACCATGTCCGATCGCGTGGCCGTGTTCCACCAGGGCGAGATTCAGCAGATCGCGCCGCCGCGCACTCTGTATGAAGAACCGAAAAATACCTTCGTCGCCAACTTCATCGGCGAGAACAACCGCCTCAATGGCCGCTTGCACAGCCACACCGGCGACCGCTGCGTGGTTGAGTTGGGTCGCGGTGAAAAGGTCGAAGCCCTGGCGGTCAACGTCGGCAAGACCGGCGAACCCGTCACGCTGTCGATTCGCCCCGAGCGCATTAGCCTCAACGGCGCAAGCGATCAATGCGTCAACCGCTTCTCAGGGAGGGTGGCGGAATTCATCTATCTGGGCGACCACGTCCGGGTTCGCCTGGAAGTCTGCGGCAAGACCGATTTCTTTGTGAAACAACCGATTGCCGAGCTCGATCCCGCGCTGGCCGTCGGCGACGTGGTACCGCTTGGCTGGCAGGTCGAACACGTTCGCGCGCTCGACCCACTTCTAGAGGCGCATTGATCGCCCCCCTGCTTCAACAACACAACCCTGCACGTGGAGAGAACAATAAATGTTGAGATCCCTGAAATTCACCGCTTTGGTCATGGGCATGATCGGTGCGGCACACGCAATGGCGGCGGGCCCGGACCTGACCGTGGTGTCCTTTGGCGGGGCGAACAAGGCCGCGCAGGTCAAAGCCTTCTACGCACCGTGGGAAGCGGCAGGCAACGGCAAGATCGTGGCGGGCGAGTACAACGGCGAAATGGCCAAGGTCAAAGCTATGGTCGACACCAAGAGCGTGTCCTGGGACCTGGTAGAAGTTGAATCGCCAGAACTGTCCCGTGGTTGCGACGAAGACATGTTCGAGCAGCTTGATCCGAAGTTGTTCGGCAAGTCCGAAGACTACGTCAAAGGCGCCATCCAGCCATGCGGCGTGGGCTTCTTCGTGTGGTCGACCGTGCTGGCCTACAACGCCGACAAACTGGCCTCCGCACCGACCAGTTGGGTGGATTTCTGGGACACCAAGAAATTCCCGGGCAAACGTGGCCTGCGCAAAGGCGCCAAGTACACCCTGGAATTCGCTCTGATGGCCGACGGCGTTGCGCCGAAAGACGTCTACAAAGTACTGGCCGGCAAGGATGGTCAGGATCGCGCGTTCAAGAAGCTCGATGAGCTCAAACCAAGCATCCAGTGGTGGGAAGCCGGCGCGCAACCGCCGCAGTACCTCGCTTCCGGCGACGTGGTCATGAGCTCGGCCTACAACGGCCGGATCGCTGCCGTGCAGAAAGAAAGCAACCTGAAAGTCGTGTGGAACGGCGGTATCTACGACTTCGACGCATGGGCCATCCCGAAAGGTCTGGATAAGGCACGCGCTGAAGCGGCGAAGAAATTCATCGCTTTCTCGGTGGCGCCGCAGCAGCAAAAGACCTACTCGGAAAACATCGCCTACGGCCCGGCCAACACCCAGGCCGTACCGTTGCTGGCCAAGGATGTCCTGAAAGACATGCCGACCACCCCGGAAAACATCGCCAACCAGGTGCAGATCGATGTCAGCTTCTGGGCTGACAACGGTGAGCAACTGGAACAGCGCTTCAATTCCTGGGCTGCCAAGTAGGAGCTGCCGAAGGCTGCGATCTTTTGATCTTGATCTTCAGCGGTCTCAAAGCCGCCAAAAGATCGCAGGCTGCGCCAGCTCCTACAGGGCTGGTGTTTGCTTCAAGAGTTGATGCAATGCGGCATCACGCTATGTGATGCCGCCCATCCAAAGATTTCCGGAGTACGCCATGGCCACCGCCATTCCCCTGAACGCGGGCACCGACCCCACCTTGAAGCAGCGGCTCAAGCACGCCGAGCGGATCAACCGCTGGAAAGCACAAGCCTTGATCGCGCCGTTGGTGCTGTTTCTGTTGCTGGTGTTCCTGGTGCCTATCGTGGCGCTGCTCTACAAAAGCGTTGGTAACCCGGAAGTGGTCGGCGGCATGCCGCGCACCGTGGCGGCTATCGCCAGTTGGGATGGCCGAGGCCTGCCCGCTGAACCGGTTTACAAGGCGGCCAGCGAAGACCTCGCTGAAGCCCGCAAGAATCAGACCCTGGGCGACCTGTCCAAGCGCTTGAACATGGAGTTGGCCGGCTACCGCAGCCTGCTGACCAAAACTGCACGTGCTTTACCGTTCGCCACCGAACCGGCCTCTTATAAAGAAGCGCTGGAAGGTCTCGACGAGCGCTGGGGCGACCCGGCCTATTGGCAAGCGGTGCGCCGCAACACCAGCAGCATCACGCCTTATTATTTACTGGCGGCGGTCGATCACCGTATCGACGATCTCGGCGAAATCGCCCCGGCCACGCCCGATCAGGCGATCTACCTCGACATCTTCGCCCGGACCTTCTGGATGGGGCTGATCATCACCATGATCTGCCTGCTGCTGGCGTATCCATTGGCTTACTTGCTGGCGAACCTGCCATCACGTCAAAGCAACCTGCTGATGATTCTGGTGCTGCTGCCGTTCTGGACCTCGATTCTGGTGCGGGTCGCCGCGTGGATCGTGTTGCTGCAATCGGGTGGCTTGATCAACAGCGGCCTGATGGCGATGGGCATTATCGATAAACCGCTGGAGCTGGTGTTCAACCGCACCGGGGTTTACATCTCCATGGTGCACATCCTGCTGCCGTTCATGATTCTGCCGATCTACAGCGTGATGAAAGGCATCTCGCCGACCTACATGCGTGCCGCGATTTCCCTCGGCTGCCATCCGTTCGCCAGTTTCTGGCGGGTGTATTTCCCGCAGACCTATGCCGGTGTCGGCGCCGGTTGCCTGTTGGTGTTCATCCTCGCCATCGGCTACTACATCACCCCGGCCTTGCTGGGTAGCCCGAACGATCAGATGGTCAGTTACTTCGTCGCCTTCTACACCAACACCAGCATCAACTGGGGCATGGCGACCGCACTCGGTGGGCTGCTGCTGTTGGCGACCGTGGTGCTTTATCTGATTTACAGCTGGCTGGTGGGCGCCAGTCGCCTGCGTCTGAGCTAAGGGGAGAACGAAATGCTGAGTCCTTATATGTCGCCCATTGAGCGGATGTGGTTTTACAGCTTGCGCATTCTCTGCGGGCTGGTCCTGTTGTTCCTGATCCTGCCGGTGCTGGTGATTATTCCGCTGTCGTTCAACTCCGGGAGTTTTCTGGTGTACCCGCTGCAAGGCTTTTCGCTGCACTGGTACCAGGACTTCTTCGCTTCGGCCGAGTGGATGCGTTCGCTGAAGAACAGCATCATCGTTGCTCCGGCGGCGACTGTGCTGGCGATGATCTTCGGTACGCTGGCGGCAATCGGCCTGACACGGGGTGACTTCCCCGGCAAACCGCTGGTGATGGCGCTGGTGATTTCACCGATGGTGGTGCCGGTGGTGATCATTGGTGTGGCCAGTTACCTGACCTTCGCTCCGCTGGGGTTTGGTAACAGTTTTGTCTCGCTGATCGTCGTGCATGCGGTGTTGGGTGTGCCGTTCGTGATCATTACCGTGTCGGCTACCTTGCAAGGTTTCAACCAGAACCTGGTGCGTGCGGCGGCCAGCCTTGGCGCTTCGCCGCTGACGGCATTCCGCCGCGTGACCTTGCCGTTGATCGCGCCGGGAGTGATCTCGGGGGCACTATTCGCCTTCGCGACGTCGTTCGATGAGGTGGTGGTAACGCTGTTCCTCGCCGGCCCCCAACAGGCGACGTTGCCTCGGCAAATGTTCAGCGGCATCCGCGAAAACCTCAGCCCAACGATTGCTGCCGCAGCGACCCTGCTGATTGCCTTCTCGGTAATCCTGCTGCTGACCCTGGAATGGCTGCGCGGCCGTAGCGAAAAACTGCGTACCGCTCAGGTCTGAGGCCGTACACGGTCAAAATGTGGGAGCGGGCTTGCTCGCGAAAGCGGTCTTTCAGTCACATAGATGTTGGATGTGCTGACGCTTTCGCGAGCAAGTCGAATCGTCGCACCGCCGCTCCCACAGTTGATTTGTGTCGACCCTGTCATGGATATGAAGTCATTCACTGCCTGAAAGCAGACAAACCCCAATCCCCAGCTACTCTTGTGCCCAGCTCCCCTATCTATAAGAGGCTGCGCACATGAGTATTTCCTCTTTCAAAATCGCTCACAAACTGATCACCGGCGCAGGTGCCATCGAGCAACTGGCGGCTGAACTGACACGCCTGGACATCGACAACCCGTTGATCGTCACCGATGCCGCACTGGTCAAGTCCGGCACGGTCGAGCTGGCGCTGGCGCAGCTGGGCGACCGAACCTACGAAATTTTTGACCGTGTGCTGCCAGACCCGGAAATCGCCATCGTCGAAGACTGCATGCGGGTCTACCGCGAGGGCGGGCACGACGGACTGATCGGCCTGGGCGGCGGCAGTGCCATCGATATCGCTAAAAGTGTCGCGGCCTACGCCGGTTATCACGGGGCGCTGGAGGATCTGTTCGGCATCGATCAGGTGCCGCGCAAAGGCCCGCCGCTGATCGCCATTCCGACCACCGCCGGCACTGGCTCGGAAGTCACTAACGTGGCGATCCTCTCCGACAAGGTCGCGCAACTGAAGAAAGGCATCGTCAGCGACTATCTATTGCCGGACGTGGCGCTGGTCAGCCCGCAAATGACCCTGACCTGTCCGCGCAGTGTCACTGCCGCCAGTGGCGTCGATGCACTGGTGCACGCCATCGAATCCTATCTGTCGCTGAACGCCTCACCGATTACCGACGCGTTGGCCATCGGCGCCATCAAGCTCATCGCCAAGGCGCTGCCGAAGGCTTACGCCAATCCGTCCAATCTCCAGGCCCGCGAAGACATGGCCACCGCCAGCCTGATGGCCGGTATGGCATTCGGCAATGCCGGGGTCGGCGCGGTGCATGCGCTGGCGTACCCGCTGGGCGGCCGTTACAACATTGCCCATGGCGTCAGCAACGCCTTGCTGCTGCCATATGTCATGACCTGGAACAAAATGGCCTGCGTGGAGCGCATGCAAGATATCGCCGAGGCCATGGGGGTGAAGACCGCTCATCTGAGCGCCAACGACGCAGCGGACAAGGCCGTAGAGGCGATGACCGAGTTGTGCGCTGCGGTGGAAATCCCGCCCGGCCTGCACAGCTTCGGCGTTCCAGAAGATGCCATCCCGGCCATGGCGGTGGAGGCGGCGGGAATTGAGCGCCTGATGCGCAACAATCCGCGCAAATTGAGTGCCATCGATATCGAGAAGATCTACCGAGCGGCTTACTAGGGCGGGTCAATCATCGCGGCCACGGTGCGCGGGTCAAAGCATGAGGTATACAATGCGCGCCATCGTGATTCTGCTCAAAAAAGGTGCGTCATGCAGCCCTTCGTAATTGCTCCGTCGATTCTCTCCGCCGACTTCGCCCGCCTGGGTGAAGAAGTGGACAACGTCCTGGCCGCTGGCGCCGACTTCGTGCACTTCGATGTCATGGACAACCACTACGTGCCGAACCTGACCATCGGCCCGATGGTGTGTGCCGCACTGCGCAAGTACGGCGTGACCGCGCCGATCGACGCGCACCTGATGGTCAGCCCGGTGGACCGCATCGTCGGTGATTTCATCGAAGCCGGCGCGACCTACATCACTTTTCACCCGGAAGCCACGCAGCACGTCGACCGTTCCCTGCAACTGATCCGCGAAGGTGGCTGCAAGTCGGGCCTGGTGTTCAACCCGGCGACCCCGCTGGACGTGCTCAAGTACGTGATGGACAAGGTCGACATGATCCTGCTGATGAGCGTCAACCCGGGCTTCGGCGGGCAGAAGTTCATCCCCGGCACCCTCGACAAGCTGCGTGAAGCGCGGGCGCTGATCGATGCTTCCGGGCGCGACATCCGCCTGGAAATCGACGGCGGAGTGAACGTGAACAACATTCGTGAAATCGCCGCTGCTGGCGCTGACACCTTCGTCGCCGGCTCGGCGATCTTCAATGCACCGAACTACCAAGAGGTGATTGAAAAGATGCGTTCCGAACTGGCGCTGGCCCGCCCATGAGTGGCTTTGAGCAGCTGTTCCCGGGGTCTCTGCCGCGGCTGGTGATGTTCGATCTGGATGGCACGCTGGTCGATTCGGTCCCCGACCTCGCAGCGGCTGTGGATAACATGCTGCTCAAACTCGGGCGTCAACCTGCCGGCATCGAATCGGTGCGTGAGTGGGTGGGCAACGGCGTGCACACGCTGGTACGCCGGGCCTTGGCCAACCACATCGACGCCGAGGGTGTCGATGAAGTCGAGGCCGAGCATGCCCTGGAGCTGTTCAACGGTTTTTATGAGGACGGTCACGAGCTGACGGTGGTTTACCCCGGCGTGCGCGACACCCTGAAATGGCTGCACAAGCAGGGTGTCGAGATGGCGCTGATCACCAACAAACCGGAGCGCTTCGTCGCGCCGCTGCTGGATCAGATGAAAATCGGCCGTTATTTCCGCTTGATCATCGGCGGCGACACCCTGCCACAGAAAAAGCCGGACCCGGCAGCGCTGTTTTTCGTGATGAAAATGACCAATATCCCGGCGTCGCAATCCTTGTTCGTCGGTGATTCGCGTAGCGATGTGCTGGCGGCGAAAGCGGCGGGGGTCAAATGCGTGGCGCTCAGTTACGGCTATAACCATGGCCGGCCGATTGCCGAAGAGTCGCCGGCGCTGGTGATCGACGATCTGCGCAAGTTAATTCGCGGTTGCCTGGATCCGGCCGCTGAGATAACGTTGCCCGACGCTGTTCAACCCCCTTCTGGAAACGCCATCGTGGTGGTCACTCGCAAACTCTGGATGAAAGTCATCAAGGCCCTGGCCCGCTGGCGTTGGCGCGCCTGACTTGTTCCTGGCCGGCATACCCGGCGCGTTTGCATACCTGACTGTTAGACCCTCAAGCCACGAGGCTACCCCATGATCCGCGAAGAATTCCTGCGTTTGGCCGCTGCCGGCTACAACCGCATCCCGCTTGCCTGCGAAACCCTGGCCGACTTCGACACACCGCTGTCGATCTACCTGAAACTGGCCGACGAGCCCAACTCCTACCTGCTGGAATCGGTGCAGGGCGGGGAGAAGTGGGGGCGTTACTCGATCATCGGCCTGCCGTGCCGCACCGTGCTGCGGGTTCACGACCATCACGTCAGCGTGACCCACGACGGCATCGAGATCGAAAGCCACGAAGCTGAAGATCCACTGGCCTTCGTCGAAGAATTTAAAGCCCGCTACAACGTGCCGACCATCCCAGGCCTGCCGCGCTTTAATGGCGGCCTGGTGGGTTACTTCGGTTATGACTGCGTGCGCTATGTGGAGAAGCGTCTGGGCAAATGCCCGAACCCGGATCCACTGGGCGTGCCGGACATTCTGCTGATGGTTTCCGACGCGGTAGTGGTGTTCGACAACCTCGCCGGCAAGATGCACGCGATTGTCCTGGCCGATCCCTCGCAGGACGATGCTTTCGAGCAAGGTCAGGCGCGTCTGGAGGAGCTGCTGGAAAAACTCCGCCAGCCGATTACCCCGCGCCGTGGCCTGGATTTCAGCAAGCAACAGTCTGCTGATCCGGTGTTTCGTTCGAGCTTCACCCAGGACGATTACGAAAAAGCCGTCGACACCATCAAGGAATACATCCTGGCCGGAGACTGCATGCAGGTCGTGCCGTCCCAGCGCATGTCGATCGACTTCAAGGCTGCGCCGATCGATCTGTACCGGGCGCTGCGTTGCTTCAACCCGACGCCTTATATGTACTTCTTCAACTTCGGCGACTTCCACGTCGTCGGCAGTTCGCCGGAAGTGCTGGTGCGGGTCGAAGACAACCTGATCACCGTGCGCCCGATCGCCGGCACCCGTCCGCGCGGCGCCAATGAAGAGGCCGACCTGGCACTGGAAAAAGACCTGCTGTCCGACGACAAGGAAATTGCCGAGCACTTGATGCTGATCGACCTGGGTCGTAACGACACCGGTCGGGTCTCGGAAATCGGGTCGGTGAAACTCACCGAAAAAATGGTGATCGAGCGTTATTCCAACGTGATGCACATCGTTTCCAACGTCACCGGCCAACTGAAGGCCGGGCTGACGGCGATGGACGCACTGCGGGCGATTCTGCCGGCGGGCACTTTGTCTGGTGCGCCGAAAATTCGCGCGATGGAAATCATCGACGAACTGGAACCGGTCAAGCGTGGTGTCTACGGCGGCGCCGTCGGCTACTTCGCCTGGAACGGCAACATGGATACCGCAATCGCGATCCGCACCGCGGTGATCAAGAACGGCGAACTGCACGTGCAGGCCGGTGGCGGCATCGTTGCCGACTCGGTACCGGCGCTGGAATGGGAAGAAACCCTGAACAAGCGCCGCGCGATGTTCCGTGCAGTGGCCCTGGCTGAACAAACCCCGGATAGCTGACCGAAGAACGTTGCCCGTATGACATGTCGCTTTGACTGACAAAGTGCAGGACGCTGCGGGTAAATCATTCGAAGGCTGTATTCAAAGTCAGTAAATTCAAGAGGTTCTTAAGCCATGTTGCTGATGATCGATAACTACGACTCTTTTACTTACAACGTTGTGCAATACCTCGGTGAGCTCGGCTCCCAGGTCAAAGTCGTGCGCAACGATGAGCTCACCATTGCAGAAATCGAAGCCCTCAACCCTGAGCGGATCGTCGTTTCCCCCGGCCCTTGCACGCCGAACGAAGCCGGCGTGTCGATTGATGTGATCAAACATTTTGGCGGTAAATTGCCGATCCTCGGCGTCTGCCTGGGGCATCAGTCCATCGGCCAGGCCTTTGGCGGTGATGTGGTGCGCGCCCGTCAGGTCATGCACGGCAAAACCAGCCCGGTGTTCCACGAGGACAAAGGCGTTTTCGAAGGCCTGAACCATCCGCTGACGGTCACCCGCTATCATTCACTGATCGTCAAACGCGAAACCCTGCCCGATTGCCTGGAGCTGACCGCCTGGACCCAGCTTGAAGACGGCTCGGTCGACGAGATTATGGGGCTGCGCCACAAGACACTGAACATCGAGGGCGTCCAGTTTCACCCTGAGTCGATCCTCACCGAACAGGGCCACGAGCTGTTCGCTAATTTCCTCAAACAAACCGGCGGCACGCGCTAAGGACTTTTCATGAATATCAAGACAGCCCTGAGCCGTATCGTCGAACAGCTCGACCTCAGCACCGATGAGATGCGCGATGTCATGCGCGAAATCATGACCGGTCAATGCACGGATGCGCAGATCGGCGCGTTCATGATGGCCATGCGCATGAAGAGTGAAAGCATCGACGAAATCGTCGGCGCCGTGTCGGTCATGCGCGAGCTGGCGGACAAGGTCGAACTCAAGACCCTCGACGGCGTTGTCGATGTGGTGGGCACCGGCGGTGACGGTGCCAATATCTTCAACGTATCGACCGCTTCCTCGTTCGTGGTCGCGGCCGCCGGTTGTACCGTCGCCAAGCACGGTAACCGTGCGGTCTCGGGCAAAAGCGGCAGCGCCGATCTGCTGGAGGCGGCGGGTATCTACCTGAACCTGACGCCGGTTCAGGTCGCACGCTGCATCGACAACGTCGGCATCGGTTTCATGTTCGCCCAGACCCATCACAGTGCCATGAAGCACGCCGCCGGCCCGCGCCGGGAGCTGGGCTTGCGCACGCTGTTCAACATGCTCGGCCCGCTTACGAATCCGGCCGGTGTGAAGCATCAGGTGGTGGGCGTGTTCAATCAGGCGTTGTGCCGGCCGCTGGCTGAAGTCTTGCAGCGTATGGGCAGCAAGCACGTGCTGGTGGTGCACTCGAAGGATGGCCTGGACGAATTCAGTCTGGCAGCGCCGACCTTTGTGGCGGAATTGAAGGATGACCAGATCACCGAGTATTGGGTCGAGCCAGAAGACTTGGGGATGAAGAGCCAGAGCCTGCACGGTCTGGCAGTGGATAGCCCGGCGGCCTCGCTGGAGCTGATTCGCGATGCCCTGGGCAAGCGCAAGACCGAGAACGGTCAGAAAGCCGCGGAAATGATTGTGCTCAATGCCGGTGCCGCGCTGTACGCCGCCGACCATGCCAGCAGTTTGAAAGAAGGCGTTGCCCTGGCGCACGATGCGCTGCACACAGGCCTCGCTCGGGAAAAACTGGAGGAGTTGGGTGCATTTACCGCGGTATTCAAAGTGGAGAATGAGGGATGAGTGTACCGACGGTTCTGGAAAACATTCTGGCCCGTAAAATCCAGGAAGTCGCCGAGCGTAGCGCTCGCGTAAGCCTGGCAGAGCTGGAAAGTCTGGCCAAGGCGGCCGATGCACCCCGTGGTTTTGCCAAGGCATTGTTGGCTCAGGCCAAGCTCAAGCAGCCAGCGGTCATTGCAGAAATCAAGAAAGCTTCACCGAGCAAAGGCGTTATCCGCGAGAACTTCGTTCCCGCCGACATCGCCAAGAGTTACGAGAAGGGCGGCGCGACCTGTCTGTCAGTGCTCACCGATATCGATTACTTCCAGGGCGCCGATGTGTATCTGCAACAGGCGCGTGCGGCGTGCAAACTGCCGGTGATCCGCAAGGACTTCATGATCGATCCGTACCAGATCATTGAAGCCCGCGCGTTGGGCGCCGACTGCGTGCTGCTGATCGTCTCCGCACTGGATGACGTGAAAATGGCCGAGCTGGCTGCCGTCGCCAAAAGTGTCGGCCTCGATGTGCTGGTGGAAGTTCACGATGGCGACGAGTTGGAGCGGGCCTTGAAAACCCTCGACACTCCGTTGGTCGGCGTGAACAACCGCAACCTGCACACCTTCGAAGTCAATCTGGAAACCACGCTCGATCTGTTGCCGCGTATCCCGCGTGATCGCTTGGTGATCACCGAAAGTGGCATTCTCAACCGGGCCGATGTTGAACTGATGGAAATCAGCGATGTGTACGCGTTCCTGGTTGGCGAAGCGTTCATGCGCGCCGAAAGCCCGGGCACCGAGCTGCAGCGTCTGTTCTTTCCTGAGCGTGGTATCGCGGTGAGCGGTTCTACACTCGACTGAACGTGACTTGATGAAGAAGCCGGCGATGCCGGCTTTTTTATACCCCAAACAAAGGATGTCTACTGTCATGACCCAGCCCATCGCCTTGACCGTCGAAGCCGGCCTGCTCGCCGAACAGGATCTGTTGGCCCATGTGTGCACCGGCGATTCGGAATTTGGGCTGTTGTTCTGGCAGCCCAGTGACAAGGCGCTGGTCATGCCGCGACGGTTGAATCGTCTGCCTGGGTTCGAGGCCGCGTGCGAGGTGTCGGCGGCGGCAGGTTGGCCGGTGTTGCTGCGTGAAACCGGCGGTGAACCGGTGCCGCAATCGGCCTCAACGATCAACATCGCACTGGTCTACGCGCCACCGCGTAGCGAGGGTGACCAGAACCGCATCGAAACCGGTTATCGCCGGCTGTGCGATCCGATTTGTCAGTTACTCGATGAACTGGGCGGCGTTTCGTCTTTGGGCGAAATAGAGGGGGCGTTCTGTGATGGGCGTTTCAACGTCAACCTTGATGGGCGCAAGATGGTCGGCACGGCTCAACGCTGGCGCCAGAGCAAGGGCGGTACGCGTCCGGTAGGGTTGGTGCACGGTGCTTTGTTGCTCGATAACGAGCGTGAGTCGATGGTTGCGGCGGTTAACCGTTTCAATGAAGCCTGTGGCCTGGAGCAGCGAGTTCGCGCCGAGAGCCACATTGCCCTTCATGAAAAATATGCAGCACCTGATGCGTTGGGGCGACTCGACACGTTGTACCGCCAGTTGCTGGCAGACATGTTCAGGGTTTAGCGCGTACCGAAGACCACCATGGTCTTGCCTTTGACGTCCACCAGGTTGCGTTCTTCCAGGTCCTTGAGTACGCGACCGACCATCTCGCGTGAACAACCGACAATCCGCCCGATCTCCTGACGGGTCACCTTGATCTGCATGCCGTCGGGATGGGTCATTGCATCTGGCTGCTTGCACAGTTCCAGCAGGCAACGTGCGACGCGGCCGGTAACGTCGAAGAATGCCAGGTCACCCACCTTGCGGGTGGTGTTGCGCAGGCGCTGTGCGATTTGTCCGCTGAGCACGTAAAGAATGTCTGGATCCTGTTGGGACAGCTCGCGGAATTTCGCGTAGCTGATTTCCGCGACTTCGCATTCGATCTTGGCGCGCACCCATGCGCTGCGTTCCTGTTCCAGGCCGGCCTGTTCGAACAGGCCCAGCTCGCCGAAAAAGTCTCCGGAGTTCAGATAGGCGATGATCATTTCGCGGCCGTCGTCATCCTCGATCAGGATGGTGACCGAACCCTTGATGATGAAGAACAGGGTTTCCGAGCGATCGCCGGCACAAATGATGTTGCTTTTGGCCGCATAACGACGGCGCTGGCAGTGCATCAGCAGCTTGTCGAGGTTCTTGATTTTGGGTGTTGGGGTAATAGCAACCATGGTTGTATCCCGAAAAGACTTCACGGTGTGTTTGGTTTTCTTATGAGTCGCTGAGGTTGCTACAAAGCTGGCCATGCGCCAGTGAATTGGCGCCAGCTTAACAGACACTTCCTGCAATATTCGAGAATTTACCTACAGCGCAGCGGCTTGCGTCGTAGGAAGGCGAGACGCCGTCAATCAAGGCCCCTGTGCTAAGCTGGCGACCCTTTTTTATACAGTGGAGTCTTGGCGATGAAGGCACGCATCCAATGGGCTGGCGAAGCCATGTTCCTCGGCGAATCCGGCAGCGGTCATGTCGTGGTCATGGACGGTCCGCCCGATGCCGGCGGTCGCAACCTGGGTGTCCGGCCGATGGAAATGCTCCTGCTGGGTGTTGGCGGTTGCAGCAATTTCGACGTGGTCAGCATCCTCAAGAAGTCCCGTCAGGCCGTTGAAAGCTGCGAAGCCTTCCTCGAAGCTGAGCGTGCCACCGAAGATCCGAAGGTTTTCACCAAGATCCACATGCACTTCGTGGTCAAGGGCCGAGGCTTGAAAGAAGCCCAGGTCAAACGCGCCATCGAGCTGTCTGCCGAGAAGTATTGCTCGGCGTCGATCATGCTCGGTGCGGCTGGCGTGGCAATTACCCATGACTACGAGATCATCGAGCTCGGTTGAATCGACATTCAACTATCATAAAGGCAGTGCAGACTGTGGCGATCCCAAGCTGACGTCTGCACAATGCGCCACTTTTTTCAGGGTAGTGGCCTGTCCGCCGACAGGCCGCGCACTCCAACAGACAACCAAAGTCGCCATTGTGAAGAGGTGTTAACCGTCCTACGCAGGTGTGTCGTTCGCATCTGACGGGCATGCTTGATCATGCGGCCGGGCCGCAATACATAGAGAGTCTTTAACGGTGAAAAGCAAACTCAAGCTCCACGGGTTCAATAACCTGACAAAGACCTTGAGCTTCAACATCTATGACATCTGCTACGCGCAAACCCCGCAAGACCAACAGGCTTATGTCGAGTACATCAATAAAGAGTACAACGCGAAGCGCTTGACGCAGATCCTCACAGAAGTTGTCGATATCATTGGTGCCAACATCCTGAACATCGCCAGTCAGGATTATGAGCCCCAAGGCGCCAGCGTCACGATTCTGATCTCTGAAGAGCCGGTGACCCCGACCGACAGTCAGATCGAAGAGTCCCCGGGCCCGCTGCCTGAAATTATCCTGGCCCACCTCGACAAGAGCCACATCACGGTGCACACCTACCCGGAAATCCATCCGGACGATGGCATCGCGACATTCCGTGTGGACATTGATGTGTCGACCTGTGGCGTCATTTCACCGCTCAAGGCGCTCAACTTCCTGATTCACCAGTTCGATTCGGACATCGTGACCGTGGATTATCGCGTGCGCGGCTTCACCCGTGACGTGGAAGGCAAAAAGCACTTCATTGACCACGAGATCAATTCGATTCAAAACTACCTTTCTGTAGACACCCGCGACGCGTACCAGATGACCGACGTGAACGTGTACCAGGAAAACCTGTTCCACACCAAAATGCTGCTGAAGAACTTCGAACTCGATAACTACCTGTTCGGCGACGCCACCAGCAGCCTGTCCCCTGAGCAGCGTGCGCAGGTGACTGACCGCGTGAAACACGAAATGCTGGAAATCTTCTACGCGCGCAACATGCCGAGCTAATTTTCTGCGAGCAAAAAGAAAGAGCGCTGAAAAGCGCCCTTTTTTGTGCCCGTGATTTTTTTTGGGGAGGGGATCAGATCCGATAAGTACTCTTGGTCATGACCTTGGCCATCAGGCTCATGCCGAACTTCACCGGTGCCGGGAAGCGGAATCCCCCAGCCTCCAGCGCGCTTTCGGCGTGGTGTTCTTCATCAATGCGCATCTGCTCGAGGATCGCCCGGGACTTTTCGTCCTCGGCTGGCAGTTGCTCAAGGTGTTCGTTGAGGTGTTTGCACACCTGATGCTCGGTCGCGGCAACGAAACCCAGGCTGACTTTATCGCTGATCAACCCGGCCACCGCGCCAATCCCGAACGACATGCCGTAGAACAGCGGATTGAGAATGCTGGTGTGGCTGCCCAACTGTTTTATGCGTTGTTCGCACCAGACCAGGTGGTCGACTTCTTCTTCGGCGGCATGCTCCATGGCGGCGCGCACTTGCGGCAGCTTGGCGGTCAGGGCCTGACCCTGATACAGCGCCTGGGCACAGACTTCGCCGGTATGGTTGATGCGCATCAGACCGGCGACGTGCCGGGTGTCGTCGTCGCTCATTTGCGCATCCGGCTGAACGATAGCGGGCGAAGGACGGTACGGCTGACCACTGAAGGGCAACAAGGTACGCATCGCGGCATCGGCTTGCAGCAGAAGGCGGTCAATCGGCGAGTAGTGACGTTGGGTAGTCATGCTGACCTCCGGGAAGAATCTCGGCGGCCAGTTTAACCCAATCGGCCGGGGGAAGGTTTGCGCTGGGTCATTGCGACGCAGGTACTTGTGGGAGCGGTTGCCCACCCCCACGAGGTTTGCTGCAGTCAGCCCGGCGGCCAATGCATCTGGCGCTGACCCAATACATGCATATGTATGTGATAGACGGTCTGCCCACCCAGTGGATTGCAATTCATGACCACGCGAAAGCCCTCTTCGCAGCCCAGTTCCAGGGCCAGACGCTGGGCGGTGAACAGAATATGCCCAGCCAATGCCTTGTCGTCCTCGGTCAGGTCGTTAAGCGTACGCACCGCTTTTTTCGGGATCACCAGAAAATGCACCGGTGCCTGTGGGGCGATGTCGTGGAAGGCCAGTACCTGGTCGTCCTCGTAAATGATCTTCGCCGGGATTTCCCGGTTGATGATCTTGGTGAACAGAGTATCCACAGCTGTTTTCTCCGTTGTTTGGGCTGGCCTGAGTGTAACCATGGGTTATGCCCGAGCCCAGCCTTTTACCTTGAGGGTGCGATCAGCGCGGGCAGTAAGCCTTGTTGACCATGCCGGCGATTGTCCGGGTCAGCCAGCGCGAGCCGAGTCGCGGCAGGAAGGCACGCCAGCGGTTGCGTCGACCCGGAATAATGATGGCGCGATTTTTCTCCAGGGCCCGCACGGTATAGAGCGCGACTTCCTCGGGGCTCATCAGCATTTTGCTGTCGTTCAGTTTGCCAGCGTCCAATTGTGCGGTGCGGAAAAACGCCGTGCGGGTAGGGCCGGGGCAGAGCACCGACACCTTGACCGCGCATTTTTTCAGTTCGACGCGCAACCCTTCGGAAAAGTGCAGCACATAAGCCTTGCTGGCGTAGTAAGTACTCATCCACGGGCCCGGATGGAACGCCGCCACCGAGGCGACATTCAAAATTTGCCCGCCGCCTTGCAGCGCCATGCTGTTGCCGATCGCGTGACACAGGCGAGTGAGCGCGAGGATGTTCACTTCGATCAGGTCCTGCTCAGTCATCCAGTCTTGGGCTAGAAAAGGGCCGCAGGTGCCGATGCCGGCGCAGTTGACCAGCAAATCGATCTGTCGGTCACCTTCCTCCAGCTCCAGCAGAAAACCGGACAGCCGTAGCGGCTCGCCGAGGTCACAGGCCCGGAACAACACTTCCACGTCAAAACGTTGAGTCAATTCAATCGCAATACTTTCCAGCTGATCACGCTGACGAGCCACCAGAATCAGGCTGCGGCCGCGCCGGGCCAGCGCTTCGGCCATCGCCAGGCCGATGCCGCTGGAAGCGCCAGTGATCAGAGCGTAACGGGTCATGCATTTCTCCATCGCAACAGCTCCGCGCCGGCGACGCAGGTGTCACGGACGGGGAGCGCTGTTCATTCTTTCGCAGAGTCTACAGGGGGCTGGGCTGCTTCGGCTGCTTCGTCAGCTGAATTTGGTGCTGGCTCTGCTTCCACGGCGGTTTGATCTTCGATCTCTTCGGTGGTCACGGAGTCACTTTCATAGCTGCTCTGGGTGGCGCTTTCGTATTCGCTCTGAATGGTAGTAAGGCCACCGGTCAGTCCGCCGATGAACAGGATCGCGATAAACACCAGCCACAGTGAAGACAAGACCTTGACCGCGGTGCTATTGGGCGGTGATGGCGCACCGTATCGATTGGCGGTGTTATTACCCGGCGCGATCATCATCACGAACGGAAAGATGCTGCCCACGAACGGCACGAGGGTCAGCAGCCAGAGCCAGCCTGACCAGCCGATATCGTGCAGACGCTGGACACTGAACTGAATACTGACGAACGCGAGCGCCACGACGAGAACAAAGGCCAGCAAACCACCGAGAATCAGGCCGGAGGTCGAGTCCGTAGTGATGAGGGCCAAGCCGAAAACAGCAAGCACAGCGCCAACGCCAAGGGTCACCAGCGTCAGCGACATCGTCCAGGCCAGATAACGCAAGCGGCCGATCCGACCCTCGAAGCTGAAGGGCTTGAGTGTGGAAAATTCAGGCAAAACTTCGCCAACGGTAGCCCGGGGTGGTGCGTAAGGGGATTCGGGATCTGTCGCGACGCCAGGGGAGTGTTCATGAACGTCGGACAGGTTCAGCTCGATCGAGGGTTCGGATTCAATCCGGGCATCGATTCCGGTTTTGTTCAGCGCCTGGAGATAAGTCTGCGCATCGACCTGCGACAGGTCGCGTTTGAGCGCAACAGGCTTGCCACTGAACAGCCGCTCGATGGCTGCCACATCGCTTTTGAACAACTCGGCGAGATTGAGCTTGGCGGTGGTGACGTCAACACCTGGCAGCAGAGCGCCGTCGAACACGATCTTGAAACGGTTTTCGCTCATTGCGAGGCATCCTTGTCACGAATGTTTCAGGGAGTATTGCGGGTGGAGTGTAAGGCCAGCCGAAATGGACTGGCCAAGTTTTCCTGTCAGCGTGGCCAGCGCTTGGGCAGCGTTGCCGCCAGCTCCAGTGCTTTGCGGTACTCGGCATCGAGGCGGGCGACCAATTGGTCGACACTCGGCAGGTCGTCGATCTCGCCGACACCCTGGCCTGCGGACCAGACGGTTTTCCAGGCTTTGGCTTCATCACTTATTGGCTTGAGTTTGGAGCCGAAGTTCACCTCACCCTTGCGTTGCAGCGCGGCCATGTCAAAACCTGCAGCCTCAAGGCTCTGACGCATAAAGCTCGCCGGTACTCCCGACACCGCTGGAGTATGGACGATGTCCGCGGCTCTGGAAGTCAGCAGCATCTCTTTATAGGCGTCAGACGCATGACTTTCGGTGGTACCGATAAATCGCGTACCGAAGTAGGCCAGATCCGCACCAAGCAATTGCGCAGCGAGAATCTCGTGACCGTGGTTCAGGCAACCGGCCAGCAGCAGGGTCTTGTCGAAGAATTGGCGTATTTCGGCAATCAGCGAGAACGGGCTCCAGGTTCCGGCGTGTCCACCGGCGCCCGCGGCTACGGCGATCAAGCCATCCACGCCGGCCTCAGCGGCTTTTTCTGCATGGCGGCGAGTCGTCACGTCATGGAACACCAGACCGCCATAGCTGTGTACTGCATCGACCAGTTCTTTCACGGCGCCGAGGCTGGTGATCACGATCGGCACTTTGTGCTCGATACAGATTTCCAGATCCGCTTGCAGCCGCGGGTTGCTGTTGTGGACGATCAGGTTCACCGCATAAGGCGCTGGGTTGTCCAATGTCGCCAATCCTGCTTCGATCTCTTCCAGCCAGGCCTTGAAGCCACTGCTCTCGCGCTGGTTCAGCGCAGGAAAGCTGCCCACCACGCCATTACGGCAGCAGGCGAGCACCAGTTGTGGGTTGGAGATCAGGAACATTGGCGCTGCCACCACTGGCAGACGCAAGCGTTGTTCGAGCAGAGCGGGCAGCGACATTGGAAGTACCCCGGTGATTTGTGCTTATTGGAGTTAAAACGGCCGAACGACGACCAGAATTACAATAGCCAGCAATATCAGAACCGGCACTTCATTGAACCAGCGATAAAAGACATGGCTGCGGGTGTTCTCGCCACGGGCAAAACGTTTTACCTGGGCGCCGCACATGTGGTGGTAGCCGATCAGGATCACTACCAGGGTCAATTTGGCGTGAATCCACGCACCCTGACTGAATATGCTTGGGTTCAGGCCGATCAGCGCGATGCCGAAAATCAAGGTGGCGATCATCGCCGGCCCCATGATGCCGCGGTACAGCTTGCGCTCCATGATGCTGAAACGTTCCTTGCTGACGGTGTCCTCGCTTTGGGCATGATAGACAAACAGGCGCGGCAGGTAGAACAGGCCGGCAAACCAGCAGACCATGCTGACGATGTGAAGCGCTTTGAGCCACAGATAAAGCATTTTTAGTTATTCCCAGGTTCACGGTAGCCCGAATAGTAGAGGCTTGAGCCGCCGCACGTCACCTTGACGGTTGTCGCAGAGCCGCGCGGCCCCTATTATCGACGGCTTTCCAGTGGGTTCGTTGAGGGCAGGTTTATGGTCAAGGTCGGTATCGTCGGCGGCACGGGTTACACCGGTGTCGAACTGCTGCGTCTGTTGGCGCAACATCCGCAAGCTGAAGTGGCAGTCATCACTTCCCGATCCGAGGCCGGTCTGGCCGTGGCTGATATGTATCCGAACCTGCGCGGTCATTACGATGGCCTGGCGTTCAGCGTTCCGGACATCAAGACGCTGGGTGCTTGCGACGTGGTGTTCTTCGCCACGCCTCACGGTGTTGCCCATGCGCTGGCTGGCGAACTGTTGGCAGCCGGGACTAAAGTCATCGACCTGTCGGCGGACTTCCGTCTGCAAGACGCCGATGAGTGGGCCAAGTGGTACGGTCAGCCGCACGGCGCGCCGGAACTGCTGGAAGAGGCGGTCTATGGCTTGCCGGAAGTCAATCGCGAGCAAATCAAGCAGGCCCGTCTGATCGCCGTGCCGGGTTGCTACCCGACCGCTACGCAATTGGGTTTCCTGCCATTGCTGGAAGCAGGTCTGGCCGATACCACTCGCTTGATTGCTGACTGCAAATCCGGTGTCAGTGGTGCCGGTCGTGGCGCGTCTGTAGGTTCGCTGTACTCCGAGACGTCGGAAAGCATGAAGGCTTACGCCGTCAAAGGTCACCGTCACTTGCCGGAAATCCGCCAGGGCCTGCGTCGAGCTGCGGGCAAGGACGTCGGTCTGACGTTCGTTCCGCACCTTACGCCAATGATTCGAGGCATCCACTCGACGCTCTACGCGACTGTCGTGGATCGCTCGGTCGATCTGCAGGCGTTGTTTGAAAAGCGTTATGCCAACGAGCCGTTCGTCGATGTCATGCCTGCTGGCAGCCATCCGGAAACCCGCAGCGTGCGCGGTGCCAACGTTTGCCGTATTGCGGTGCATCGTCCGCAGGATGGTGATCTGGTGGTGGTGTTGTCGGTGATCGACAACCTGGTCAAAGGTGCGTCGGGGCAGGCGGTGCAGAACCTGAACATCCTGTTTGGTCTGGATGAGCGCTTGGGTCTGTCCCATGCAGGCATGCTGCCGTAAGGTTTTATCCTGCTCAGCAAAAAGGCCCGTCTGACGGGCCTTTTTGCATTCCGGGCTTACGATTGGGTTGATTGATATACCGTAACAATAGTTGACCGATTTTCTAGGAGAAGCGGATAATGCGCGTCATCACGCATTATGGCGGCGTAACGCCGGGAGATAGTTAGCATGAGCGTCGAATCCTTCACCCCCACGGCTTTGCAATTCACCCACGGTGCCGCGCACAAGGTGAAGAGCCTGGTCGATGAAGAGGGGAATCATCGTTTGAAGCTGCGCGTATTTGTTACGGGCGGCGGTTGTTCAGGTTTTCAGTACGGCTTCACCTTCGATGAAGAAGTGGCCGATGACGACACCATTGTCGAGCGCGAAGGGGTGAGTCTGGTCGTTGATCCGATGAGCTTCCAGTACCTGGCAGGTGCCGAGGTGGATTATCAGGAAGGTCTGGAAGGATCGCGCTTCGTGATCAAGAATCCGAACGCCAGCACCACGTGTGGCTGCGGCTCTTCGTTCTCGATCTGATCGCAATCACCGCGTCACCAAGCGCCGCATGGTCTCAGGGCTCTGCGGCGTTTTGCTGTCCGGGATCTGGTATGGATGGTCAGGCAGGGTAGATGGCGCCGAGTACGCGCAGGCCGCTTGCGCCGGTGACGCTTGGGCGATTGGCAGCGATGCCTTCAAGGCAGCAATGGGCCAGCCAGGCGAAGGCCATGGCTTCGACCCAGTCCGGGTCTACACCGTAAGCCGCGGTGCTGCTGACCTTGGTGTTCGGCAGCAAGCTGGCCAAGCGGTTCATCAGCGTGGCGTTGTGGGCGCCGCCGCCGCAGACCAACAGTTCCTGGGTATCTGATTGAGCGTTCTGTAGTGACTCGATAATGGTCAGTGCGGTCAGCTCAAGCAGTGTTGCTTGCACGTCTTCGGCGGCGAAGGTCGGCAGTTTCGATAGATGTTGTGTCAGCCATGGCAGGTTGAACACTTCGCGGCCGGTGCTCTTTGGGCCTTTGGTCACGAAAAATGGATCACTCAGCAGTTCGTTCAGCAGAACCGGTTCGACGTTGCCGCTGGCAGCCCATTGGCCATCGCGATCAAAGTTGTCTCCGCGTTGCTGGTGAATCCAGGCATCCAGCAGAACGTTTCCTGGACCGCAGTCGAAACCCGCAACAGGTTTGCCGGGTTCAATCAGGCTGAGGTTGCTGAATCCGCCAACGTTCAATACTGCGCGATTGCCTGCGCGCTCTTCAAACAACGCTTCGTGAAAGGCTGGGACCAGTGGCGCGCCTTGTCCGCCAGCCGCAACATCGCGGCTGCGGAAGTCGCTGACCACGGTGATGCCGGTCAACTCGGTCAGAAGGGCAGGGTTGCCTATCTGCACCGTAAAGCCGCGCGCCGGTTCGTGGCGAATGGTCTGGCCGTGGCTGCCAATCGCGCGAATGTCTTCGGGCTTCAGG
This sequence comes from Pseudomonas sp. GL-B-26, assembly GCF_019947405.1. Lineage (NCBI taxonomy): Bacteria > Pseudomonadati > Pseudomonadota > Gammaproteobacteria > Pseudomonadales > Pseudomonadaceae > Pseudomonas > Pseudomonas sp. GL-B-26. The sequence continues at coordinate 123,005 of NZ_JAGYGJ010000015.1, forward strand.
TTTTGTTGGTTTAAGAGGGAGTGAATGCCCTGTGCTGCCAGCTTCACCCAGTTTTGTTGGACGATGGCGGAGCGGGCAATCTCGTCCGGGCCGCTGGCGCACAAGCCAAGCAGCTCGGTGCGCAGGGAGTCAGGCATTGGGGTGTAATGTGTGGCGATCAGTTTGATCGCCGGGGCCAGCTCGACCAGCGCAATGTCCAGGCCATCGAGGCTGGTCCCGGACATCACACCTATATAGAGCGTCATGGCTTAGCGCTTGCTCGAAGCCAGCTGCGTGGATTTTTCTTGATCCATGCGCGCCATCAGCGGTTGGCTCTGCGCGAGGAAACGTGCGCGCTCGGCTTTGGAGATCGGATCGGCCATCGCCACCTTTTGGCCTAGTGGGTCGACGTGCACGCCATTGACCTGGAACTCGTAATGCAAATGCGGTCCGGTGGAAAGTCCGGTAGTCCCGATGTAGCCGATCACCTGGCCTTGTTTGACGCTACTGCCAGTCTGCACGCCTTTGGCGAAGCCCTGCATGTGGCCGTACAGCGTACGGTAGGTATTGCCGTGCTGGATGATCACGGTATTGCCGTAGCCACCGCGGCGACCGGCCAGCAACACTTTGCCGTCACCGGCAGCCTTGATTGGGGTACCACGCGGCGCTGCATAGTCGACGCCTTTGTGAGCGCGGATCTTGTTCAGGATCGGGTGCTTGCGGCCCATGGAGAATTTCGAGCTGATGCGGGCGAAGTCCACCGGGGTACGGATAAACGCCTTGCGCATGCTGTTGCCGTCAGCAGTGTAGTAGCTGCTGTTGCCTTGTTTATTGGTGTAACGCACGGCGGTGTAGGTCTTGCCGCGGTTAGTGAAGCGAGCGGAAAGGATCGGGCCATTGCCGACAGCCTTGCCATTGACGACCTTCTGTTCGTAGATGACATCGAACTGGTCACCCTGGCGAATATCCTGGGCGAAGTCGACGTCATAGCCAAACACGCTGGCCATGTCCATGGTCAGGCTGTGGGACAAACCGGCGCGTGCAGCGGACTGCGACAGCGAGCTGTTGATCACGCCATGAACGTAGGCAGAGCGCACGTTCGGCTTGGCGGTAATGCGGTTGAATGCATACCCCTTGTCATTCTTGGTCAAGGTGATGCTTTCGACGTCGCTGATCTTGCTGTGAAGGTTGGTCAGCTGGCCATCGGGGCTCAGTTCGAATTCGAGTTTCTGGCCATGTTTGAGTTGGCTGAACTGCTTGGCTTGTTTGTCGCTGGCCAGTACTTCATGCACCGAAGCTGCTGGAAGGCCGACTTTTTCAAACAGGGTGGAGAGGGTATCGCCTTTAGAAACGATCACTTCCCTGTGGTTTGGAGACTTTTTTTCTTCGATCACAGGCGCCGGCGCTGGCGCGACCTGAGCGGTTTCCTGAGGTTCTTCGGCGCTGTTTTCGATCTGCGCAAAAGGGGACGCTGCTGGCTCATTTGTGGCTTGGACCGCTTCGGCAGCGTCTTGATCTTGTGTCAGTTGTTCAGCTGGGCTTTCCAGTTCAAGACTCAGGGTCGTCTTTTTGGCTTCAACATCACTGGAAGGGAATACCAGAAGCGCCAGGCTCAGAAGGGCGGCGATGCCACTTGCTGCGAGCAGGTGGGTCTTTGGGTAAAGCGGCGGCGCTTTAGACGATTCTTTGGTCATAGGTAATTTTTGACTTTGAAAAAGATGAATTGGAAAAGATGAATGACATGATGAAGATGAAATAACTGTATAAAATATAACCAAATCATCTCTGAAGCAAGTCCGCGAACGCGGTGTCCGTGGATTGGCGTCCGTGCGCCGGGCAAAACTTGTATTTGACGCGCGATCTTGTATGGTTGGTTCCCTTTGAATTCGAGCCTTGCGGGTCTGTTATGAAGTCGGTTGAAGAGCAGCTAGCGCTGATTAAACGTGGTGCGGAAGAACTGTTGGTCGAGTCCGAGCTGATCGAAAAGCTCAAGCGTGGCCAGCCTCTACGTATTAAGGCAGGCTTCGATCCGACCGCGCCGGATTTGCACCTGGGTCATACCGTGCTTATTAATAAGCTGCGCCAGTTCCAGGAGCTGGGGCATCAGGTGATCTTCCTTATAGGTGACTTCACCGGGATGATCGGCGATCCGAGCGGTAAGAGTGCGACGCGTCCTCCTCTTACCCGCGAGCAGGTTCTCGAGAATGCCGAGACCTACAAGACTCAGGTTTTCAAGATTCTTGATCCGGCGAAAACCGAAGTTGCGTTCAACTCCACCTGGATGGATCAGATGGGGCCGGCCGATTTCATTCGCCTGACTTCTCAATACACCGTGGCTCGCATGCTCGAGCGCGACGACTTCTATAAGCGCTACACCACCAATCAGCCAATCGCCATTCATGAGTTTCTCTATCCGCTGGTTCAGGGTTACGACTCGGTAGCCTTGCGCGCGGATGTCGAGTTGGGTGGTACTGATCAGAAATTCAACCTGTTGATGGGGCGCGAACTGCAGCGTGGATATGGTCAAGAGGCTCAGTGCATTCTGACCATGCCGCTGCTTGAAGGTCTGGATGGTGTGAAGAAGATGTCCAAGTCCTTGGGCAACTACGTGGGTATTCAGGAAGCGCCGGGTGTGATGTACGGCAAGCTGGTTTCCATTCCGGATGCGCTGATGTGGCGCTACTTCGAATTGCTCAGTTTCCGCTCCATGGATGAGATCAATGCATTCCGTGCTGATGTCGAGGCGGGTGCCAATCCGCGTGATATCAAGATCAAGCTGGCCGAGGAGATCGTTGCGCGTTTTCATGGTGAAGAGGCTGCGGCCAATGCTCACCGTGCGGCGGGTAACCGGATGAAGGAAGGCGAGCTGCCGGACGATCTGCCGGAGATCGAGTTGACTGCTACTGAAGACATGCCGATCGCTGCTGTCCTTAATAAGGCAGGTCTGGTCAAGAACTCGGCTGTCGCTCGGGACCTTCTAGGTTCTGGTGGTGTGCGTATAGATGGTGAGGTTGTCGATCGCACCTTTATATACGTACTGGGCGCGACCCATGTTTGCCAGGCTGGGAAGAAGGCATTTGCGCGTATTACGCTCAAATCCGAATAAAGCTCAAATTAGGTGTTGACGGCAGATTCTGGAAGTCTATAATTCGCCCCACTTCCGGCGCAGTCGAAACGGAAAACTCCTTGGTAAACAACGAGTTATGCAGTTTTCGACAGCGAGTTGCTTCAGGTCATCGAAGCCCAGAAGGAGTCGGTCAGGCAGGGTGGTTTAGCTTGATTGACGATTCGATCTTCTCGGTCGAAAGCGGAACAAAAGAGGTGTTGACAGCAGCGAGTAACGCTGTAGAATTCGCCTCCCGCTAACGAGAGATCGCAAGCGCAAGTGGTTGAAGTTGCAAAGGAAACTTTGAAAACTTCGAAAAATAACCGCTTGACAGCAACAGAGGCTGCTGTAGAATGCGCGCCTCGGTTGAGACGAAAGATCTTAACCAACCGCTCTTTAACAACTGAATCAAGCAATTCGTGTGGGTGCTTGTGGAGTCAGACTGATAGTCAACAAGATTATCAGCATCACAAGTTACTCCGCGAGAAATCAAAGATGTAACCAACGATTGCTGAGCCAAGTTTAGGGTTT